>JBKPAL010000115.1:0-4593 GCA_046726395.1 Acidobacteriota bacterium | reverse complement strand
TTCCGGCAGCTGCAGTGGGACGACACGCCGACGGCTTTTCGTAACAACATCTTCTTCCATCCACAGTACGGTGCGCTGAATGTCTGGTCCACCGTAGCAAAGTCAAATTACAACTCGTTCCAGATGACTGTGCGACAAAGGCTAAGGAACGATGTGACCTTTGATCTGAATTACACCTATGGTCACTCGCTCGATAACGCTTCTGGATTGCAGTCGGCTGGAAACTTTTCTTCTGGGGCATTTCTCTTCAACCCGCTCGATCCTGATTCCAATTATGGTGATTCGGATTTCGACGCACGCCATATCGTGAATGCAAACTGGCTGATTGGATTGCCGTTTGGTCAAAACAAGAAGTTCTTCCATGACTCAGGTGGTCTTGCTAATGCGATTATTGGTGGTTGGCAATTAGCCGGTATCTTTCGTTGGAATTCTGGACTGCCGACGGGAGCTGGCACTCGTCCGTTCGCGTTTCAGCGATGGCCAACGAACTGGAACCTGTCGTCAGGCATGGTGAGGGTACGTGAACTGCAAAGCAGTCCTTCGGACAATGTGAATGGTGAGCCGAATATTTTCAGCGATCCATTGGCTGCTTTATTGAGTTTCCGCGATCCATTCCCGGGTGAAGCTGGCGATCGTAATGTTTTCCGAAATCCAGGCTATTTCAGCCTGGATGCTGGCTTGTATAAGACGTGGGGATTGCCATGGAGCGAGAATCAATCAATCACGTTTCGTTGGGAAGTCTATAACGTTACCAACACTCAAACGTTTACATCACCAGGTGGGTTTGGAATCTCCGCTGTAGATCCTTTCCTTCAGGGTAAGTTTGGTCTACCGGCAATCACTTCAGCGCCGTCTGATTTTGGAAAGTTCACGGCAACGCAGACGCCTTTGGGTGAGACCAAGGCAGGACGCGTGATGCAGTTCGCACTGCGTTACAGGTTCTAAGAATCAAGCATCACGGATTAAGGGCGGGCCAGATCAACTGGTCCGCCCTTTCTTTATCTTCAAAAGTTGAACCACACAAACTCAGCGCGAGTAAACCACCCTTCCGGACCTAGAGACTCTCAGCAACGACCATTGCATCTATCTTTGAAAGCCTTTCAAGCCGCACGGACCAAAGCAAGTTCCAGAGTCTCTAGGTTAGGAAGGGTGGTTTACCCCCGCTCAAGGATCTACAGAACCGACTCCCGAGACTTATCTGTGGGTAATCGATCCATCCGCTACCGCGCGATTGTACTGACCTGGTCCACCAACTCCCCTCACTACTCAATCGGCTGTCGCGTGCTCAGCGTTGGCATGTTCCATCCCCGTAGCTTCTCATTCCATTGCGGAACGGTGTTGCGAATAAACCTGTTCGCTTCTTCCATACGGGCGCGAAACTCGGGTTCCACCTCTTCTGCATATTTCCTCTGATAAGACGTTGGTGCTGAGTTCGTGGCATCAATGCTCGAGAAGACGTCGCCAATCCGATTTGATACTTGACCCCTTCCTGGAATTCCGAGCACGCCTTCAGTCCGACGGGTGAGCCGGTCCTGCAACTGCGCGACCTCCTTTAGATAATCCTCGAGCGTTTTAGTCAGTTCTTTGTCTGGCTCTTTATTAAGATTTTTCGCTGCCGTTTGTGCCTGCTTCAATTGCTCTTCCAAAGTGTCCAGGTACCTCAGCGCTGTGTTGACTGCCGTTTGCATATCTCGGAATTTGAGGAGCAAGTCTCTTTGCGCCTGAAGGTCGGCAGGTGTAACAGTAATCGTCGGATCAAGCCTTACTTCTACTGGCTGCTCGAGAACCTCATTACCAACGGTAAGCTTAACTACATATGAACCAGGCAGTACGAATGGACCCCTTGGTCCGCCGCCGAATGCTGATTCTTCCTCCGTCGGTGGTTTGCGAATCTCTGGTCCACTGTAGCGAAGGTTCCAGGCCACACGGTTAAGGCCTTTCTCTTTTCCAGGTTTATCGAGTTCCTGTACCAGCTTGTTAGCTCGATCGAAGATCTGAACTTTGAAAGTGGTTTTGTCGTCTGGTTTGTCCTTCAGGTAGTAAGTAATGAGAGAGCCATAAGGCGGATTCGGTCCAGTGAAAACTTTGTCGCCGATGCCGTATCGCGTGAACCGAGTCGCATAACGAGTTCCCGCGCGCACTGGAAAGAGATGTACGTTCTTCCCCAGGATCTGTGAGCTCATCTGCTGAAGTGGTGTAGCGTCATCAAAAATCCAGATGCTGCGACCGTGCGTGGCAAGAATCAGATCGTTTTCGCGCGGATGCACGAGAATGTCGTTTACCGGAACGTTTGGTAGGTTCTTGAGATTTAGCGGGAGCCACTCGCTTCCTCCGTTGTAACTCGCGAAGAGTCCTAACTCAGTTCCAGCGTAGAGCAATCCAGGGTTCTTCGGATCTTCACGTACAACATGCACGTATGCTTTAGCAGGCAGGTTCGCGCTGATGCTCTGCCAGCTTTTGCCGCCATCGATGCTTTTAAAGATATATGGATGAAAGTCGTCAAGCATGTGCCGATCAAACGTGGCGTAGACCAACTGCGCGTTCGTTCGCGAAGGCTCAACATGCGACACAGGAGAATTGGGTGCCAACCCGGTCACGTTTCGAATCAAGTTGTTCCAGTTTTTTCCTCCATCTGTACTGAACTGTAGATTTCCATCATCGGTGCCAACCCACAGTTGTCCTGTATGCAGTGGTGATTCGGCGATGCTGATGATCGTAGTGTGATATTCAGCAGTCGTATTCTCGATTGCTACTGGACCGCCCGCATCTTTCTGTTTCGCCGGATCATTAGTTGTCAGGTCCTGACTGATCTGATCCCAAGTCTTGCCGAAGTCTGTTGATTTGAAGAGCACGTTACCGCCGAAGTACACCGTGTTTCCGTCATGTGGTGATTTGACAATCGGTGCGTTCCAATTGAAACGATATTTTTCACCTTCAGCTGGGCCATCTCCGCTACTGCGTCCCCACGGATTGATCTCCTGCTGCTCGCGCGAGCGCATGTCGGTCCGCGCGATGCTGCCGCCCTGCGACTCGGAGATGTAGATGTCGGGCTCGTCAGGATGATTGATAACGTAAAAGCCATCACCGAAACCTACCATCCGCCAATCGTCGTTCATGATTCCGGCTGGTTCACGCGTTCTGCTTGGACCAGTCCAGGCGCCATTATCTTGTAGTCCACCCATCACGTAGTAGAACGGCAATCGGTTGTCGGCCGACACTTGATAGAACTGGCCCAGAGGAATGTTGTTCACGTATTCCCACGTCTCGCCAGCGTCGTAAGACACAGCAATACCGCCGTCTTGCCCTTGCCACATTCTTTTTGGATTCTTGGGATCGATCCACAAGGCGTGATAGTCGATGTGCGTTTTGCCAGTAATCGACTTGAACGTCTTGCCACCATCAATCGAAACAAAAAGTGTAGAAGCTACTGCATACACGTGGTTCTCGTTGGTGGGATCGACTCGCACGGTTGTGTAGTAGAAGCCGCGTGAAACGATGCGAGTGTCCTTGGAGACTTGCTTGAAGTTCTCACCGCGATCGTCGGAGCGATACAACGTTCCTTCCTTGGATTCCATGATCACATACACGACATTCGGGTTACTTGCCGCTACTCGAACCCCAACACGCCCGATGAGCTTAGGCAGACCTTTCGTAAGTTTGGTCCAGGTTCGTCCGCCATCGATGGATTTATACAGTCCGCCTTTTTCGCTACCACTGCGATGCGTCCAGGGTTTTCGTTCAAAGCTCCACATCCCCGCATAGAGAATGTTTGGGTTGCTCGAGTCGATTTCAAGATCAGAGACACCGTGTTCGCGATCGATGTAGAGAGTTTTGGTCCATGTCTTTCCCCCGTCAGTGGTCATGAATACACCGCGTTCCTCATTTGGTCCGAATGCGTGACCGAGGGCGCCGACGTAAACGATGTCAGGATTTTGCGGATGGATCACGATCGCAGAAATACGTTCGCTGTCGCGGAGACCCATGTGCTGCCAACTCTTTCCACCATCGGTCGATTTGTAGACGCCATCACCAAACGAGACGCTGTTGCGAACGTTCGATTCTCCGGTACCCACCCAAACGACTTCTGGATTGCTTGGCGCAAGCGCGATGTCGCCCAACGAAAAAGAGGTTTGTCTTTCGAAGATCGGCTTCCAGGTAACTCCACCATTCACTGTTTTCCATAATCCGCCCGAGCCTGTCGCCACATACACAATTGATGGATCTCCAGGGATTCCCTCAACGTCTGCGGTTCTTCCGCCCATGTTTGCTGGTCCGATGCTGCGCCATTCGATGCCGCCGAGTGCGGTCTCAAGCGGGGATTTGGAAGCAGAGGAACTTGATTCAGTTGTGGTCTTCGCAGGCTCCTGCGCCAGAACACTTGTGGTTTGAGTTCCAAGGCTGATGAGCAGACAGAGGACCAGCAGGGCATACCGTGGACGCATAGTAGATCTCCTGATTGTTTTTAAGACTGAAGAACTAAGGGCGACGGCAGTTTAGCATTGAAGTCCTTTGGAGTGCGGTGGCAGAGCGAAGCGACGACACCGCTTTGGACAGTGCTTGGGTTTCAACTCGAGGCTTCAGACATCACACAAC
>JBKPAL010000114.1:0-41582 GCA_046726395.1 Acidobacteriota bacterium | reverse complement strand
AAGTTCATAGTCTCGTGGGCTCGGAGATGTGTATAAGAGACAGTCCGTAAGGTTTCCCAAAAGAATTCCCGGGCTGCGCCATCTTTGCGAAGGGCGAAGCCCTACTCTTTTTTCGGTTCGTACCGGAAGGGCGAAGCCACTTCCTCAAGTCCAGATGGCGCAGCCTCTGATCTATGAGTTCTGACTTCTGCCCTCTGACTACTGCCCTCTGACTACTGATCTCTGACTTCTGACCTCTGACTTCTGATCTCTGACCCTGAATTCTGATCTCTGACCTCTGACTTTGCCTAAGCTTGCTCGCATTCTGGGCCGCTGTTAGCTATTCATTAATTCGCCAAGCTATAATCCGAGCACAGTCTCACTTAGATTTAGATCGACGCAACGCAAAGGATCATTGTAAACAGTGACCACTTCCCCAACCGTTTCACGTCTCGCCTCGCGCCTCGATGAAATTGGCTTTTCCGACATTGTCAGCATTCGCAATCGAATCATGGCGCTTAGAGCCAAAGGCCAAACTGTCTTTCAGTTCGAAGGCGGCGAGCCCTTCATGAATACACCCGATGCGATCAAAGAGGCGATGGTGCAAGCCATTCATCAGAATAAGACTCGCTATGCTCCCTCCTCCGGAATTCCTGAGTTGCGAAAAGCCATCGCTGAAAAACTCAGAACCAAGAACCGGCTACCGGCTAGTGAAACCGACGTCATTGTTCTCAATGGAGGTATGCAAGGTCTATTCGGTGCGTTTCAGTCTGTAGTCGATCCCGGGGACGAGGTGTTGGTGTTTTCACCCTTCTGGACACCAATCAAAGATCTGATTGCTCACTGTCAGGGAAGAACAATACTCGTTCCGACTAGTGACGCTCGTGCTAACGGTTTCGAAGAGACACTAGCTAAGTATGCGACCGAGCGTACAAAGGCGATCTATTACAACACACCCCAAAACCCTACCGGTGTCGTCTTCACCGAAGATGAAGCGAACGCCGTCGCCCATTTCGCGCGAAGTCACGATCTGGTCGTGATCGCCGACGAAGCATACGAAGACCTGGTCTATGACGGTGGACATTTCTCGATCGCGTCGATCGACGGAATGTTTGATCGAACCATTACCTGTTTCACTTTGTCGAAGTCTTACGCAATGACTGGATGGCGCTTGGGATACTCAGTTGCAACCGAACCATGGATGACCGGTCTGAAGAAGACCACGTTGTATTCTTCGAACGGCGTGTCAACTCCAACACAGTGGGCCGGACTCGCAGCGTTCACACTTGAAGCGAAGCTGATGGGCCAGAATCGGGCCGAGTATCGCAAGAGACGCGACCTTTTATGGAACGGCTTGAACGAGCTGGGATTAGTTTGCGAGAAACCCGCCGGAGCGTTCTACGCATTCCCTGATGTGTCCCGCATTAGCACAGACAGTCGTGAAGCCGCTGAAATCCTTTTGGATCGAGCACAAGTAGCTACGGTTCCCGGTGTCGTGTTTGGTGAACACGGCGAAGGTCATCTGCGATTTTCCTTCTCAACCTCGATTGAAAACATTGAAGCAGGAATCGATTCGTTGCGCCGCAATCTTTGATGTTGCAGGATGAAGGATGAAGAGCAAACTCGTGAGGGTCGGCAGCAGGAAGTGCCGGGCAGTGTGTCGTTACGTAGCGAGTTCGATTTCATAGCTTACATTCGGGGTCGTGCGGCACAGTCGGAGTCTTCTTCGCCGTCGGTGATCGCTGGAATCGGTGACGATGCCGCTATCATTCCTCAAAACTCGAGCAACGAGACGGTAATAACCTCGGATCTACTCGTCGAAGAGATCGATTTTCTCCGCCAAACCACTACACCCAAACTGCTCGGTCATAAATCACTGGGTGTCTCTCTGTCTGATATTGCGGCGATGGGTGCGCGGCCACGTTGGGCACTTACCAGCATTGGCGTGCCTCTTGAGATCTGGAACTCGAGTTTTGTCGATGAGTTTTACGAAGGCTTTTTGCGTCTCGCTGACAAATACGGCGTAGCGCTCATTGGTGGCGATGTATCGCGAACGCCAGACAAGATCGTTATCGACTCGATTGTAGTCGGCGAATGCACGTCCAATGGCGCAGTTCGACGGTCGAATGCGAGACCAGGTGATCGAGTATTCGTAACAGGAACTCTCGGTGGTGCATCTTCAGGGCTGCGACTTATTGAACGTGGGGCGCGGTTGGAGAACATTGGTCGAGCTGATGATTCCCAATTGCTTCATGAGCTACTGCTGCGGCATCTCGCTCCTGAACCTCGAGTGGGTTGGGGATTAGTTTTAGGTCAAGAACAGCTAGCGACCGCAATGATCGATCTCAGCGATGGATTGTCTTCCGACCTGACTCATCTCTGTCGTGAAAGCAATGTCGGAGCTCTCGTGTACTCCGATAAAATTCCCCTAGACCCTTCGGTTTCAGAACTGTGTGGCAGACGAGCACTCGATCCATTGATGCTGGCTCTTCATGGTGGAGAAGACTTTGAGCTCCTGTTCACAGCATCTCCGAACCAAGTGGCGAAGCTACCGAAGAAGGTTGATGGAATTGGTATCACTGAGATCGGTGAGATCAAGTCGGCGCAAGAAGGTATTCGTTTGTGCGAGGGGCAACGCGTTTGGGATTTGAAACCAGAGGGCTGGAGACATTTTTGATTTCTATTTTAAGCTCTGTGTCTCGGTGTCTCCGTGGTTTTCTTATGCTTTAATCGCCTCTCAAGCAAAAGAGAACCACGGAGACACAAAGGTTCACAGAGATCGCTTTGACTGGATGAACTTCCTTTCCTAGACTCTCAACAGTTCGCAATCTAATCTAAAGCATCGAACTTCATGCGCGTCAGGGATTATCTTCGACGCGCATCTTTTGCTAAGGTCCAAGGCTCAATGCTCCGAATTCGCAACACTCTCTCCGGAAAACTTGAAGAGTTTCATCCACTTCGAGAAGGCGAAGTCAGATTTTATTACTGTGGTCCGACCGTGTGGGACTACGGTCACATCGGAAACTTTCGATCAGCTGTAGCTGCAGACATCATCCAACGCTACCTGAAGTTTAAGGGCTACCGCGTGATCCACGTTATGAACATCACGGACGTGGAGGACCGAATCATAGCTAAGTCACAAGAAGCTGGCTTAAGCATCGATGACTACACTGCAAAATACATCGACGCATTGTGGGAAGATTTTGATGCGCTGGGATGTGAGCGACCTAACGTTGTGCCGAGGGCGACACGACACATTCCAGAGATGGTCGACCTGATCGAACGCCTGCTCGAATCAGGACACGCGTATCGTTCGGATGGTTCAATCTACTACCGCATTAGTTCGTTTCCCGAATACGGCAAACTCTCGAAGATCAATTTCGCTGGCAACATTGCGGGAGCAAGTGAACGCATCGATACGGACAGGTATGAAAAAGAGGACGCGCGTGACTTTGCTCTATGGAAAGAACCAGCCAGTGCCACTGAACCTGCCTGGGACACGACAGTCGGTCGCGGCCGCCCCGGCTGGCACATTGAGTGTTCCGCGATGTCGATGAAGTATCTAGGTGAAACCTTCGACCTGCACGCCGGCGGAGTTGATCTCATTTTTCCTCATCATGAGAATGAAATCGCTCAAAGTGAAGGCGCGACTGGAAAGGAATTTGTGCGCTACTGGGTGCACTTCGAACACCTCAAAGTCGAAGGCGAGACGATGTCGAAGTCGAAGGGTAACTACTACACCTTCCGCGATATCACAGCCAAAGGTTACTCGCCAGCAGCCATTCGATACTTTCTGTTGAGTGTTCCTTACAACAAACAACTGAACTTTACTTTTGACGCTTTAGCCGGAGCCGAAAAAACAGTTGCCAGTCTGCGCGACTTTCGTGCGCGTTTGAGTGAGGCCAAAACTGAGCCAGGCGTGAATGAAGTACTTCAAGCAGCAACATCACAAGCGTTGAAGGAATTTGAAGCGGGGATGGATGACGATCTGAACACTTCGGTCGCACTCGCCGCGATTCATAATCTAACGCGCGAAGTAAATACGGCACTCGCACGAAAGAAGCTGCGCGAGGAGAACAAGCGCGAACTGCTGGAGTTAATCAATCGTTTTGATAGCGTCCTGAATATTTTTGGCGAAGAGCACCGCGAAATGCTCGACAGTGAAGTCCAGGCGTTGATCGACGAGCGTCAGGAAGCGCGACGGAGGCGAGACTTCGCGCGCGGTGACGAGATACGCGACGAGTTAGCTTCGCGAGGGATTATTCTGGAAGACACGAAGGACGGGGTCCGCTGGAAACGCAAGTGACAAAAGTTTTCTTGCGTCTTCCATGTGGTCACCTCTCTTTTCGTGTTTTTGAAAACCTGAAGCCGGCACCAAGCACCACAAGGGACGGCTTGAACAAAAGTAGGTGAAGCTGAGGTGTCCGACGCTGATGTCATTCTCACCTGGCTTCAGCCAGGTGGATGATTCGGCAGAAATCACCAGAAACCGTTTAAACGGTTTCCCACCCTAACCCGAATACCGGTGCTCACCTGGCTAAAGCCAGGTGAGAATGAAAAAGGACCCACTTTTTGTGCAAAGAGGGACTTTCGAAACATCGTTAAGAAACTCACCGACATTAATCAAACTTTGAAAACGACCGTTTACGATGCGCCTGAAGCTACATACAAAGGCGACTATAAAATCTGGCAGGTGATTGCCGCGTCAGCGGTCGGTACCATGATCGAGTGGTACGACTTCTATATCTTTGGCAGTCTCGCCCTCACCATCTCGCCTCTTTTTTATCCTCAAGGCAACAACACTCTTTCGTTAATTGCTTATCTTTCTACTTTCGCCGTTGGTTTTGTCGTCCGGCCCTTCGGGGCACTGTTCTTCGGCCGCATCGGCGATCTAGTAGGACGTAAATATGCGTTTCTCGTTACGCTGCTTATTATGGGAGGAGCCACTGCGTTGATTGGATTTTTACCTACCTACGCCACCATTGGCTTGGCAGCTCCGCTGATTCTGCTCCTTATCAGAATCCTGCAAGGACTAGCCCTAGGTGGTGAATACGGAGGAGCCACAGTTTATGTGGCCGAACATGTACCCGACGAGAAGCGTGGTTTCTTTACAAGCTTCATTCAGATCACAGCCACACTTGGGCTGTTTGTTTCTCTTGTCGTAATCCTCGTTGTGCAAAACTCGATGAGCAAGGAAGCATTCGCGAGTTGGGGTTGGCGGGTCCCCTTTGTTGTCTCCATCTTTCTAGTCGGTATTTCACTCTACATAAGATTGCGGATGAAAGAGTCACCGATCTTTCAACAACTGAAGGGTGCGGGCATGACTTCAGCGAAGCCACTCAAAGAAGCGTTCACACAATGGAAAAATCTGAACCGGGTCTTAATTTCTTTGTTCGGAGCGACGGCCGGACAAGGTGTCGTTTGGTATACGGGCCAGTTTTATGCACTCTTTTATTTGCAGACAATTCTAAGGGTAAACGGCACCTCGGCTAATTACATCGTTGCCATCGCTCTACTTCTGGGAATGCCCTTCTTCGTTGTCTTCGGAGCTCTATCAGATCGTATCGGAAGAAAGAAACTAATGATGGCCGGTTGTCTGATTGCAGCTCTTTCCTATATACCGATTTACAAAGCAATGCAGGCGGCCACTGGATCAAACGTAGTGACGGTCACGTCCAAGAAGAATGAGGTCACCGGAGCCATTAACCTGACTCCTTTAACCATTGTCGATGGCGTGCAGCAACCGGCGAAAGAAGTACTTCCCTACTACGACTTCGCCAGCCTAATCAGTAATTCGTTGGCTTGGAAGTTAATCTTGCTCGTCTTCGTTCAAGTGATCTTTGTGACAATGGTCTATGGTCCCATCGCGGCGTATTTGGTGGAGGCGTTTCCGGCGAAGATTCGTTATACGGCCCTTTCGCTTCCCTACCACATCGGGAACGGTGTTTTTGGCGGATTGTTACCGGTGATCGGTTTGTCGGTAGTGGCGGAAACTGGAAATATATATGCAGGTTTGTACTACCCGATCGTTGTAGCCTCTATTACATTTGTGATTGGCTCGCTTCTTTTGAAAGAAACTAGGCACGTGAGAATCTGGAGCGAGGTGGAGGCTCCTGAGACAAGTCAATAAGGTAGACATGCAAAGCATACTTCAACAATACAAGTCTGTTCATGAATGAAATTCAATTAGAAACACCTCGGTTGATTCTCCGACAATGGCGCGTAAACGATTTCGAACCCTATGCCGCGATCTGCGCCGATGCGGACGTCATGCGTTATCTCGGCGGAGGTAAGGCACTATCACGCGGTGAAGCCTGGCGCCACATGGCATTTATGGTTGGACATTGGCAACTACTTGGATACGGACACTTCGCTGTCGAAGAAAAAGAAACTGGCACCTTCGTAGGTCGGATCGGTTTTCTTAACCCGGAGGGATGGCCTGGATTTGAAATCGGATGGACGCTCGGTCGGGCTGCGTGGGGAAAGGGCTACGCAACCGAGGGTGCTCGTCGAGCATTGGAATATGCCTTTGATGAACTCGACAAGGACCATGTAATCAGTCTCATTCACCCGCAAAACACGGCTTCGATTCGCGTCGCCGAACGGTTAGGTGAAAAGCCTGAAGGCACAACAGAGATCATGGAGGTGCCCGTGATTGTTTTCGGCATAGATCGAACTGCTTACGTTCGAACGAGCTAGTCGCAACTGCGCCTGCGGTTCGAATCTCCCTCACGACAAAACTCTTACACAACTATTACAAGAACTCTCTGTGGCGAGGGCTACGATTGGTTTCCATCGCAATTCCCTATTGATCTGAATTGTAGTGGTGGCAACTGCGTTCCCGAAACCGAGGTGGTAAAAACGCTGGGCCAGGAGGAACCATGAAAGTTCTGCTGATCAACCCGGAATTTCCTGACACCTATTGGAGCTTTCGTCACGCGCTCTCGTTCGACGGCAAGCGATCTGCCTACCCGCCACTCGGCTTGCTCACTGTTGCCGGAATGCTCCCACCTTCATGGGAACGTCGCTTAGTAGATCTTGAGGTCAGACGACTGAATCGAGCAGACATTGAATGGGCCGACATCGTTTTTGTAACTGCGATGTTAGTCCAGAAGGAAGCTCTCGGCAGAGTCGTAACTCGCTGTAAAGCCGCTGGCAAACGGGTTGTAGTTGGTGGCCCATACGTCTCGACCAGTCTCGAACGTCTACCGCATGCTGATCACATTTTTATCGGTGAGGCTGAAACCACCCTGCCGCAGTTCTTAAAAGACCTCGAACGCGGTGAAGCCAAGCCGATCTATCAGGCTTCAGAAAAGCCGCCGCTCTCGTTAACCCCAATCCCGGATTTCAAGCTTGCTGAGATGAAGCGCTATGCGGCTATGTCTGTGCAGTACTCCCGCGGTTGTCCGTTTCAATGTGAGTTCTGCGACATCATCGAAATCTACGGCCGCGTACCCCGCACCAAAAGCAACCAGCAGATCCTTTCCGAATTGGACGAACTCAAGCGAGTCGGATGGCGTGGGACTGTCTTTATCGTCGATGACAACTTCATCGGCAACAAACGGAATGTGAAGAAGCTGCTACCGGACCTCGTGAAATGGCAGGAGCGCAATGGACAACCGTTTTCATTGCTCACCGAAGCAAGCGTCAATCTGGCCGATGATGAACCGTTGCTCGACAGCATGCGGGACGCAGGTTTTCGCAGAGTTTTTCTGGGGATTGAAACGCCCGTCGAGGAGAGTTTGAAAGAGGCCCAGAAGTCGCAGAACCGTGGGAACCTTTTGGGCGCGGTAAAAAGGATTCAAAGTTATGGCATGGAAGTGATGGGCGGCTTCATTATTGGTTTCGATCACGACCCGGAAGACATTTTCCAACGCCAGATCAATTTCATTCGTGAAAGCGCGATACCTTTGGCTATGGTCGGACTGCTGACAGCGTTACCTGACACTCAACTTTGGCGACGACTGAAAAATGAAGGCCGATTGCTTGCGGAAAGTAACGGCAACAATACGACCGACTGCCTAAACTTCATTCCGAAAATGGATGCCACAAAGCTTATCGAAGGATATCGATCGGTATTGCAAACGATTTACAACTCCGATGAGTATTACCAACGCGCGTTGGAATGCCTGCGAAGAGTGTCCGGTACAGAACCGGAGCCCAACCGCTATCACCTTGTCGATGGCCTTATGGCACTGTCACGTATTGTGCTGAAATTGGGAGTGCTCGATCGTGAACGCAAGGAGTTTTGGAAATTCTTTCGCCGCTCTGTCCTGGAACATCGCGAACAGTTCGGTCACTCAATGCGCCTCGCTGCGATGGGATATCACTTCCGCAAGCTCAGCGAAGAGCTGCAGTAATCTTACGAAATGTCCGTGCCCTATTGGCTTTGCCTTTAGGACTTGAGGAAGTGGCTTCGCCCTTCCGGTAGACTACGCACCATTTCTGGGCTCCGCCGTTTGAAGGGCAAAGCCCAACCTTTTACCACACCCTCCCGAAGGGCAAAGCCACTTCCTCAAGTCCTAAAGGCAAAGCCCATAAAGCCTATGAGGATTGGACCTCGTTGAATCTTATGCGTAAGACTGTCGCCTTTCTTCTAATCCTCTTCACTTTCACGACGGCCCAATCGCAAACCAGGGTAATCAACAGACGGCAACTCGCTGAACAGGTTAAGGCGGAGTTTCTTCATGCGTGGAATGGTTATAAGAAGTACTCGTGGGGTCATGACGATCTTCGGCCTCTCAGCAAGTCTTATCACGATTGGTATGCGCAACCATTGCTCATGACGCCAGTAGATGCGCTCGACACGATGATCATTATGGGCCTCGATGGTGAAGCGAACGTAACCAGGGAATACATAATCGCCAATCTCTCTTTCGATAAAGATATCTACGTACAGAACTTTGAGATCACGATTCGGCTGTTAGGCGGATTGCTATCGAGTTATCAAATGACGGGTGATAAGCGACTGTTGCAGTTAGCCGAGAATCTGGGCGATAGGCTGTTGCCCGTCTTTGAGTCGCCCACGGGTCTTCCTTATCGTTATGTGAATCTCAAGACCGGCAAGGTTCGAGGTGAGGTGAGCAATCCCGCGGAGACCGGGACACTCCTCATTGAATTCGGGACGCTGAGTAAGCTTTCCGGAAAACCGAACTTCTACGAAAAAGCCAAACGTGCATTGACGGAAACGTTCAAACGTCGATCGGCAATCGGTTTGGTGGGAACAAGAATCAACGTTGAGACCGGCGCCTGGACCAACACCGATAGCCACATCAGCGCTGAAATAGACAGCTACTACGAGTATCTACTCAAAGCAGCTTTACTCTTCAACGATCCCGACTGTCACCGAATGTGGATGCAGAGTATCGCGGCTCTTAACAAGTACTTGCCCGACGAAATTGTTCGCGACGGTAAAGCACAGATTGAGCTCTGGTATGGTCACGCTGACATGACGACAGGTCGCCGAACGGCAACCATCTACGGTGCACTCGATGCCTTCTTTCCAGCGGTGCTCGCGCTATCGGGAGATCTGAAACGAGCCCAACGACTGCAGGACTCTTCGTTCAAGATGTGGAAACTACATGGCATCGAACCGGAAGAGCTGAACTATAGGACCATGGAAGTTGCGCATGCCGGCTACCCGCTTAGACCAGAGATCATCGAGTCAACTTATTACCTGTATCACTACACCAAGGACCCCACGTATCTTCGGATGGGGGAGACGCTGTTCAAGGATTTCGTGAAGTATTGCAGGACTGCTGTGGGTTATGCGGCATTGAAGAGCGTCGTGACGAAAGAGAAGTCTGATTCCATGCAGAGTTTTCTTTTCGCCGAGACGTTCAAGTACTTCTACCTTCTTTTCGCATCACCTGAACCTGTGAAATTCGATCAGGTTATCTTCAACACTGAAGCTCATCCAATTAAAAGGAAGATCTTTGCGCCTAAGCCTTAATTGCGCGCCGGGACGCTATTAAAAGAGGGGCGCCTACGGAAGACGCCCCTACAAGTTTAACTGGCCTTAGTGAGCTCGCCGGCTATTGCTGGCCCGGCGGGATCACAGGATTCGAAACGATCAGCGAGAACCTGAAGTTGAAATCGTTTCGTCTCGTCCAGGTAAGTCCACCATTGCTCGAGAGATAAGAGAACCCGAAAATGGTGCCGGTGTTATTCAATCCGATCAGCGGCGGTTGTCCACTGACTCCAGGGTAAGGTGTAGTGGTTGGAATTTGTAGCACCATGAAAACATTCTCAATCGTGCCGTTGTTAATCCCCTCACGCACCGTTCTTCCTAAATCATGCGGCTCTGGGAAGTAGAATGGCGCGAAGTCGCCATCCTGTCCGATGAAGCCCGTGGCTACCTGCAACGGATTAGCCAGATCAATGGTCGCTGTCGTATCCGGATTTACCACACCCTTCGCTAATATGGCTCGGGCGAAGACCGGAACTACTGAGGCATCCACCACATGCGTGTTGAAGGCCGCAGCCTGTATCAGCATGTCGCCGTTAGGATTGATAGCACTCAACTGCGATGCTGGGATTCTCACCGCGTACATTCGTCCTGCAGGCGAGTTGATGAACCCAATCGCATTCAGAGCTCCAAAGTTATTGAGATTGATGGAATCTGCGGTAGTGATGTTGATTCCATCCGCTACGCTACCCGCATGTACCGGAACATTCTTTCGTTGTCCCAGCCGAAGCTCGCGAGCCGCCTCTTGGTTGTTGTTATAGAACTCCTCGTTGAAGTTGTTTTGGACAAAGAAGCCGCCGATCTGCGTCGTGAAACTAATGTTTGCCGGCGCAACCGGTTCTCCGTCGACCGCTTCAACCCCAACTGCATAGCTGCCTCTGGGAACTGGAATCACATAGTTACCATTCTGAATCGCATCAGCGACTGTCGGTAGAAAGGACAGACCACCAGTATTTGGATTGAACGATAGCCGCGTCGTACCACTGTAAGCACTCGCAAGTATTTGACCGCCATCCCAATCGACCGCGAATAAACTTCCGCCAGCTATCGGTTGATTGAGCACACCATGACGCAACTCGCCTTTGATCAACCCAAACGCACTGTTGAAGGCGACATCACCAGCTTGTAAGGCAGCTGGTCCAGACGTTGCAGATCCTTCTGGATAGAAGTAAGAGCTGTACGCGATATCGTCAGTAGCTAACGTAGCTTGCTGTAACTCCGATGCAGGATCGCCAGTATCGATGAACGGATACATCGTTGAGCCATCGCCGCTGGTAGCACTGATCTGGTTGTCCATGGCATGAGAAAGGCCATGTGAATGTCCAAACTCGTGTACTGCAACGCACTCGAGATCTACGGACCGTGTCACCGTATCCGCTTGCGCATCGTCTATCGTAAAGCGAAAGCCGTTGCTCACCTTGGTATTGAACTGAACGTCGTTATCGAGGATCGTACCGGCCTTGTAAAAGCCCGCAGGAAACTCTATGTCGCCATCATTATCAACGTCGGTTGCGACGGTGATTGCACTTGAGACATCGGAATCAGCGTCGTTGTCCAAGTGGTCTCCGTCGACCAATGTGACGTCTCTTATAAGGCTCGTGGATGGTGAAGAAGCGATGGCAGTGAAATTCGCTGCTGTACGGAAAGTCAGTTCATTGATCATGTCGAAACCACGCAATCCTAGGTTATTGGTAGTTCCGGTGATCTGCATGTCGATATAAGAAGTTGGAAGGTTATTCCATTGATCGAACGACGCCTGCAACGCAGCCTGAGCTTGCGCGCGCGTGATGACCGGCGGGCCCAATGGATTTGGAATCGGATCCAACGTTGTGTTCATCGAGTATTTGACCGGTATCGTTCTGACGTCCCACCTGATTCCGATCACATTCGCAAGGATCTCTCCCGGAAGTGGGGACGGCGTACCCGCTGTAACGTCGACAGTCTCGAGCGCTCCTCCGGCGAACGCCGGCAGCGCTGTGCCAAAAACCAGCAGCACGCTGAGACAAGTAGAAACAATTTTCTTCGTCATAACTTTGCTCCTTTGATAGTTGAGGATCTCAAGAAAGTTTTCGGGTTATCACTGTCCTAGATAACTGCGAACTTTGCCTTTGAATTCCGACAGGGGCACCAGCGGGCGGTTACCTCGCACGAGTCCTGGGCTCTGCTGAACCCGGTTCTTCGTGAAGTCACGCGCAACTACTTTGTCTCCTGCCTGATCCTCAACAATTGAGTACTTGCCTTCAGCGAAGCCATACACCGAGTAACCTCCGGCAACAGAATCATCACCGTTGAGGAAGAGAAAAACCTCTTCTTCAGGTGCAATCTGTGGAGCTCCCGGGTAAGTCATAGCTACAGGTATTTGGCGATTTGCGTCTATACCGCCAGGTAGAACAACGGTCAAAGTCTCGCCAGGCTGACCCTTCAGAACTTCATCGACAGCAATTGTTGCCACAGTAACCAACACGCGGCCATCTTCAATCCACTCGCTCCGCGTGCCTAAACAGCGGCCAGTAGCAATCACCTGCGAATCGGTAACCATGTCGCCGATTGCCAGATCGCTTCCGTTGGTTGTACTGGGAGTTACGGTTATCGTCTGGTCCTCGTCGGTTGGTCCAGTTGCCTTTGCACGCCACACGCCTGCAACTGCGAGTGCGATTAATGCAAAAACGCAACTGCCAAAAAGTATTCTCTTCATAACGCTTTCATGCTCCTTTGGGTGGGAAGGTCTCTGGGGACGAATTGGGGAACCCTGCATTTCTGAAACTCGGTACTCGTACTACAGTTTGAAAAACTCAGCGAGGTTGCTGGGGACAAGCGTTCGTATTAAGCCAACATTTGAGAGAACTAGTGAGTGGGGGGTAAGAGGTTCAAACTATACCGTGACGTTCTAAACCATGTCTACGATTAGTACCTCTAAATTGTTGATTTCGGGCTCATTGAACGGGAATCCATCAGATTGAATTGCCGTCCTGTCATTGTGACGTGCGTCAACAGCGGCGACAGTGGCTGGTCCATCCGCTATTCGCCGCGTCTGACGAAGGTTTATTTAACTGCGACATCGAGGTTGTAAAGGAGAAAGGAATAGATGTCGGCCGTTGTTTCAATTGCTTTCTTAGTGTTGCTGGCGCCGTGACCTGACTTGGTGTCGATGCGGATTAGTACTGGAGCATCTCCACCCTGTGCGGCCTGTAGTGTCGCTGCATACTTAAAAGAGTGCGCTGGGACAACCCGATCGTCATGATCGGCAGTTGTAATTAACGTCGCGGGATACTTCGCGCCGGGCTTGATGTTGTGTAGTGGGGAGTAAGCGCGAATGGCTTTGTACTCGGCTTCGTTATCGCTTGACCCGTAGTCAGCGATCCAATTCCAACCGATGGTGAACTTGTGGAACCGAAGCATGTCCATCACTCCGACTTGAGGAATGGCGACGCGAACGAGTTCCGGCCGCTGGTTCATCACTGCTCCTACCAGCAAACCTCCGTTTGAGCCACCCTGGATTGCGAGTTTGTTTGACGAGGTATACTTATTGGCAATTAGATATTCGGCTGCAGCGATGAAGTCGTCGAACACATTCTGCTTGTTTAACTTTGTACCCGCTTCGTGCCACTTTTCACCATATTCGCCACCACCGCGAATGTTGGCAGACGCATAGACCACGCCCTGCTCCAATAGCGCCATTCTTAGCGAGCTGAAACCGGGCGACGTGTTGATATTGAAACCGCCATAGCCGTAAAGCAGTGTGGGGTTGTTCCCGTCGAGTTTGAGACCTTTCTTGTAGACAAGAAACATCGGAACGCGCGTGCCGTCTTTGCTGTTGTAGAAGACCTGCTTTGTCTCGTAATCGTTCGCCTGGAATCCCGGAATCTGGGGAGCACGAAAGACTGAAGACTTCATCGTAGCAATGTCGTATTTGTAGATAGTTGGCGGAAAGTTAAATGAGGTGAAGGTGTAGAAAACAAACTTGTCATCGCTGCGTCCGCCAAAGCCGCCAGCTGAGCCTAGACCTGGTAATTGGATTTCGTTTTCCAACTTCCCATCGAGACTGTAGACATAAGCTCGCGTGGTTACGTCTTTGAGATAAGTGATGAAGAGCTTGCCACCTGCTGCGTTCACTATATCGAGTGGTTCCGGTTTCTCAGGAACCACATCTTTCCAGTTGGTTGGATCAGCGGGATCGAAGAGCACTACCTTTCCGTTGGGCGCACCTTTGTCGGTATACAAAAGAAACTTAGAACCCACATTGGTGATCAGGCCGAAAGTATCATCACCGATCTCAGCAACGATTGGTTTGAAAGTCTTATCAGCTTGCGTGAGGTCGCGATAGAAGAGCGCATTTCCTTTCTTGCCCTTGCCACGTTCGGACACATTCAGCAGAGCAAATCGCTGGTCCTCCGTCGTATTAACCAGATGAAAACGTTGCGGGTTGCTTTTGTCTTCATACACCAGCTCATCTTCAGACTGTGACGAGCCGAGCTTGTGATAAAAAACCTGATGGTTCTCATTTTTGGAAGTGAGTTCTTTTCCCTTCTCCGGTGCTGGGTACCGACTGTAATAGAAGCCGTCACCGGACCATGCAACACCCGATACCTTCACCCATTCCAGATGATCTGCCTGCGTCTTCTTAGTCGGTATATCCATCACGTAGTATTCCTGCCAATCGGAACCACCTTTGGAAATGCCGTACACCGCGAGCTTCCCATCTTTTGACAGAGAGAACGTGCCCAACCGCGAAGTCCCATCCTCTGACAGTTTGTTTGGATCGATTAAGACCTCCGGCGTGCCATTCAAGCCTTTCTGCACATAGAGCACACTCTGATTCTGTAGACCATCATTTTTGGAGAAGAAGAAGTAATCCCCTCGACGAAAAGGCGAGGAATACTTGGGATAGTTGTAGAGCTTCTCTAGTCGGTCGGCGAGTTTCTGTCTGAACGGAATCTTTTCGAGGTAATTAAAAGTGATCTTGTTTTCGGCAGTCACCCATGCGGCGGTCTCTGCTGAATTCTCATCCTCGAGCCAACGATACGGATCAGCAACCGATTCGCCAAAATATGTATCGACGTGCTCTACTTTCTTAGTCGCAGGGTAAGCGAACTTCCTTGATGGTGCTCCGGAGTTTGATTCCGCGGAAGGACTCGTCGCCGGTTGTTGTGGACTCTGCGCGTTACTCAAACGCGCCAACGGAACGGCTAGCACTGCGACAGCAAAACTGAGTAATCCAACAAGAAGTTTTTGGCGCAGATTAGTCAACGCGAGTCCGAGCGAATTTCTTTTCATTACGATCTCCGGAAGGCAAGGATTGAATTTGCGCGATACTTTAAACGACAACTGTCAAACTTCAAAGTCGAGAAACTTGCTGTGAAAAAATGGATCTCGAAGACTTTGGAGCCTTAGAATTGATCGAAGAGCCGACTCTGAAAAACTCTTATGTCGTGTTGCGAAGAGCGAGACTTTCAGCGGTATTGAATCGCATAGCTTGGTAATGCGCAGTATCGCGGGATGTCCAGAACAGTGAACTCTGGTTATACTTGATCGCCCGGCACTCTCCTCACCTGAACAAAAAATCAGTTAAGCGATAGTTGTGTTGGCTTCTGACCAATAGATGAGCATGACTGCATATTCGCCAGAGGAAGTTCACCGGCTTTTTGCCGAACGGTTCTCAGCGGGAGACTTGGACGGAGTCATGTCTCTCTACGTTACAGATGCCACATTCATCTCCCGAACTGAGGGTCCAGTCAATGGCCTCACCGAAATACGTAAGTTGTTTGCGAATACTCTCGCCTCGAAGGCTCAGATGGAACTGACCATCCGCAAAGCATACGTCGCTGGAGACCTGGCTTTGTTAATATCGGACTGGACGATCTTCGAGGGTGATGGCCCCGAAAGGACAGTTACGGCGAAAGGTAGTACTACGGACGTGGTCCGTCGACAGATCGACGGAGGCTGGTTACTCGTGATCGACAATCCGTATGGAGCAGAACCCGATAAGTAGCCATTGCAGCGCGATCAGCAATGGCATTGCTAGTATTCACGAATACGAACAATAGGTACTGGGCTTCAGGCTCCAGAGTATCCAATGAGTCGAAGGCGTCCACCGATCTCGAAGGCAATCTGGCGTACGCTCACTCTGCGGTGTCCTGCATGCGGCAAATCCTCCATCATCGCGAGACCCTTTCGAATTGCCGACTACTGCCCAAAGTGCGGTGTGCATTTCAAAAGAGAGCAGGGTTTTTTCGTCGGCGCAATTCTTATCAACGTCGTAACAACAGAGGTCCTCATTCTGTCCGTGTACTTCGTCTTAATTGGGTTGTTCAACTTTGACCCGCAGTATGCACTCTCCGCTTTGTTTTTCGTGGCCATAGCTTTCCCCATCCTCTTCTACCACCACAGCTGGAGCCTATGGCTCAGCTTCGATCATTTCGTTGAGGGACTGCCGGGCGGCTGGGATTAGCTAGTGGAGCGTCCCTGCGTGGGCGCCCCAGTTTTGTTTACGGTCGCCCCTGCTCTTATTCCGTGGGTACAGTCGACCAACAAAGGGACGCCCCACGAAAGGAGAAGCTGGAATCGGGTCTGGCCCCAGTGGTATCATGTGTTTACACATGATACTGAAAGCCCAACCGTTACACTTTCGACCCCTTGATACCCGCGTTAACCTTTTCGCGGACTAGTCATAATTTCTCCTAACTAATTCGCCTCAAACGGTTCGATTTTTGTATCCGTGTCTTCAGGCACCGCTTTCTTATCCAAAGGAGACCTTATGTTGACAACAATGGCACCAGCCAAGCGCCCGCAAATCGTAGTCCCGCCGCCGGGCCCTAACGCACAGGAAATCATCGCCGCAGACGCGCAGTTCGTTACCCCGTCTTATCCCAGACCCTCGTTCAAGCTAGTCGCTCGACGAGCTCAAGGAGTTTGGGTCGAAGACGTTGATGGAAACATCTTTCTGGACTGCAATGCCGGAGTCGCCGTCTGCTCGACTGGACACTGCCATCCAGAAGTGGTGGCGGCAATTCAGACGCAAGCCGAGGAACTAATTCACATGTGCGGTACTGATTACTACTACCGTCACATGCCTGACCTGGGGAAGAAACTTGACGAGATCGTACCCATCAAGTCGCCAACGAAAACGCATTTCGCGAACAGCGGCACCGAGGCCATAGAAACTGCTTTGAAGCTGGCCATGTACGCTACAGGTCGCGAGAAATTCATCGCGTTCTTCAACAGCTTTCACGGTCGCACACTTGGTTCTCTTTCACTCACGTCCTCAAAAGCAGCACAACGACGAGGCTTCAGAAGACAGGCTCTCGACGTGGTCCACGTCCCCTACCCAAACGAGTTTCGCAATCCATTCAGTGTTGAAGACTGTGGGTCGGGCGGTGCGGGCCAGGGCGCGCTTAAGTGGATTGAGGAACGATTGTTCAAAACCACGACTCCTCCTGACGAGGTTGCAGGAATTGTCGTTGAAGTGGTCCAGGGTGAAGGGGGCTACGTTCCTGCTCCTAAGAATTTTTTGAGTGGTTTACGCCGAATCTGCGATGAACACGGAATCCTTCTGATCGTCGATGAAGTTCAGTCGGGCATGGGCCGCACAGGAAAGATGTTCGCACTGGAACATTACGATGTTCAGGCCGACATTGTGTGCATTGCGAAGGGCATCGGTTCAGGACTGCCAATCGGTGCCTGTGTAGCTCGTGCTGATCTAATGACCTGGAAACCGGGCGCACATGCATCTACCTTCGGCGGCAATCCCGTGTGTATTGCAGCGGCTTTGAAAACGATCGAGTTACTTGAAGGTGGCCTAGTAAAGAACAGCGCTGAGGTGGGAGCTTATCTGAAGTCAGGACTCGAGCGTCTGAAAGCGAAGTACGATTGCATTGGCGATGTGCGTGGATTGGGAATGATGATTGGTGTTGAGTTCGTGACTGATCGTGTCACCAATCAACCGGACGTTAAAATCCGAGACAAAGTTGAAGTGGCATGTTTCGAGCGCGGCTTAATCATTCTCGGTGCGGGTACCAACACCATTCGCTGGTCACCGCCGCTGATCCTGTCACAAGAGAACGCGGATGTTGCTCTCGAGATTTTCGAGGAAGCGATTAAAGCGTCGTTGAAATAAGCCTTTTAGAAAAGAGCCGCGGACAAACACCGGTCGCTCCGGGTTTGTCCGCGGCTTTCTTTTTGGAAACTAGTACCGCTGTGGGGCTCCGTGAACCGCACGAACGGTATCTCGTGCTATCAGCAACTCTTCATCAGTCGGAATTACATAAACAGCTAAACGCGAGCCATCCTTGCTGATCACTCCTTCACGGCCAACGTACGTAAGATTTCGACCAGGATCGATCTCCACACCTATCCAATCCAAGCCAGTGCAGATCTTCATTCTGATCTCAGGAGCGTTTTCACCGATTCCTCCCGTGAAAACCAACGCATCCGCTCCGCCCATCGCTGCCAGGTATGCGCCAACGTATTTCCGCGCGCGGTAGCAAAAGATCTCAATCGCCAGACGAGCACGTCGATCGTTGTTCTCGTGAGCTTCGTCTAACAGTTCGCGCATGTCGTTCGTGAGTCCAGAAATGCCCAGGAGTCCTGACTGCTTATTCAACAACGTCTCAACGTCACGAGCACTCAGTCCTTCCTTCTCAGCTACAAAATCTACAATCGCGGGATCGATATCACCTGAACGAGTGCCCATTACCAATCCTTCAAGCGGTGTCAGTCCCATAGAAGTGTCAACGGAATTACCTCCTCGAATTGCTGCAACAGAACATCCATTCCCTAAATGCATCGTTACAAGATTTGTTTGGTCGCGGGGAATGTCCCGAATCTGACGATAGCGATAGGCCACGTAGCGGTGCGATGTTCCGTGAAAACCATAGCGACGAATCTTATGTCTTCGGTAAAACTGATAAGGCAGTGCATACAAGTAGGCGTGCTCGGGAAGAGTTTGATGAAATGCAGTATCGAACACGGCAACTTGTGGCAAGCCGTTACCGAAGACTTCGCGCGCAGCAACAATGCCCTTGATGTTGGTTGGGTTGTGAAGCGGAGCGAGATCGATGCAGTCCTCAATTCCACGCAGCACGGCATCATCGATGACAACGGAATGAGTAAAGCGTTCGCCGCCGTGGACCACGCGATGACCGACCGCGTGGATGTCACCGATCGCATGCACTTCGGAAACGCCGGACTCTTCTGAACAAGCCCAACGTACAATCAACTCTACAGCAGCCTTAGTGTCACGAAGAGTAGACGTAAACAATTGTGGTTCGCGTCCAGTCGCGTGGAGCCGAACAATTGCCTCACCACCTATGCGCTCGATGTTTCCACGGGCCAATCGCCGGTCCGTATTACTGGCGATGTCTTCCAGGCTCGTAGCAATGAGTTGGAACTTCACGCTCGAGCTACCACAATTTAGGACCAGAACGTTCATGAGAATTGCGCCTCATCTGCATTGAGTGTAACGAATGTGGCGCGGGGGTGAACCGCCCTTCCTGACCATGAGACTTTCAACCTAAGTGATTGCTTCTAGTGTTGCCAGCCTGTCAAGCAACGATCTGCACACTTAAGTCTGAAAGTCTCAAAGTCCGGAAGGGCCGTTTACCCCCGCTCGAGAATGTACCCACTCAACGCTCAGTTTTTCCGCAGACTAAGTTTGTAACGTTCTCGCGATTTCTCTCATCCGAGCGCGCAGGCGTTCTTCATCAACAGTTTGAATTTTACCGTCAGCGTAGATCTCTTTGCCTGCAACTGCCGTGAAGACTACGTCGTGGCCTGACGATGCGAAGATAAGTGTGTCCGCCGGATCATACGACGGGATCTGATGCGCTCCGTCGAGCGACACAACGGTGAAATCTGCTTGCCGTCCCGCCTTGAGCTCACCGACTCGACCCTCCAACGACAAAGAACGTGCGCCGCCGAAAGTCGCAAGCTGCAAAGCATCTTCTGCATCAAGGAACGGTTCGTCAGAATTCTCCGTCGCAATGCGCGACGAGAGTATTGCGAAACGGGCTTCTGCAAGCAGGTCTGAAGAATTATTGCTCGCAACCGAGTCGCTTCCAAGACCGACTCGAACGTCTCGTTTTAGAAACTCCGCGAGCGGCGCGCGGCCATGGCCCAACTTCGCATTCGAACGCGGACAGTGCGCGACCCGCGAGTCTGTCTGGGCAATAATTTCGATATCAGCTTCATCGACATTAATGCAATGGGCCAGCAATGGATGCGCTTCCAGTATCCGATTCTCCTTTAAGTAAGCCATCGTGGAAACACCTGGTACTTTCCACTCTATCCCACGTTTAGCAAGCCCTTCGGCGAAGGGCCCTGTTCCATTCAGCAACAGTTGTTTCTCGGCCAGTGACTCGGCGGCATGCATCATGAGCGGGAGATTCCCAGTGATGCCAAAGTCTGCCGTCATCTCTAGCTGCGGCGCAGAGACTGTATAAGGCGCATGGGGAGAGATACCGACCTGGACCAGGGACGACTCAAGTTCACGTAACCGGGCAATCTTCTCTTTAAGAGTCGCTATGTTTTGCCGAACTGTCCTTGGGTCTGGCCCAAACGACTCCTGAAAAACGATACCGCGCAAGCCGACTGAATTCAGCGCGTTTAAGGTTGTCGCTGCGCTGTCGCTGGAATCGCCCACTGACGTGATTCCAGCTCGAGCGGCTTCGCACGCACCCCAAGCGGCCGAGTCAAATAGATCGTCAACCGTCATTCGTTCCAACCTTGCTAAAGTCAACTTCCGTAGCCACGCAAAAAAATTGCTCTCTTCCTTATTTAGAAAACCACGCATCGCAGTGAGCTCCAGATGCGTGTGAGCATTGACCAATCCAGGAATGATGGCTGCGTGACCAAAGTCCTTCACGGTGGCTTCTGGAAACGAGCCGACAACGGATGCACGTGGCCCAACGCTGACGAGTGATTCGCCTTCAACTACTATTGCTGCGTCCGCAATTGGCTCTGCGGTGATAGGAAGAACCCAGCTAGCGCAGTAGATTTTCATGGATTAGTTGGAAAGGGCGTTCAATCGGTATGTTCATGAGTCGACGTTCGCAGATCAGTGCCGAGCGTCGGGAGTCTGCGCAAGAGCCGCTGATTGCCAGCCAGTGACGTTACGACGCTCAAACGAATCTCGTGTGCACCGTCCGCGACATCTCGCACTTCGAAATCCTCAAGATGCATGTGCTCGTGTTCGAGGAGGTCAAGTAGACGTTCAAGAATTCCGGAAGGATCTTGTGTTCGCAGGGAATAGTGGAAAAGACGTTGGCGACGGATGATCGTTCGTTCGACGCGTCGCAGCACAACCAGCACCACAATAATCAGCACCGTTGAAAGCAGCGCTACCGTGAACATCCCTTCGCCGATCGTGATGCCTACAGCAGCTACAACGAAGATAGTGGCAGCAGTAGTGAGACCAGTTACCGACCCGCGAGCTTGTAGGATCACTCCAGCACCGATGAAGCCGATGCCAGTAACAACCTGGGCTACCAGTCTTGCCGGATCGGAGTACGGAGCTCCCCCGCTGATATGACGTGAGACGATCATGAACAACGCGGCACCCATGCAGATCAAAACATTGGTGCGCAATCCGGCGGGTTTGCGATTCAGCTCGCGTTCAAATCCGATCGCACCGCCACACAAGATTGCTACCACGAGTTTGATAGCGATAAGAACTGTCGGAGAGTATTGGGCCAACATAAGTGCAGTAGCCTTCGGCAGTGACTACGGCTCTCTTCTGGTGCTGCTGGTATCGCGTCCGACTTTGAGCCGGCGATACCTATCCAATATCGACATCACGTATGCGCGCGTTGACGATATATCGATCCGCTCTATGAATTCGTCGCCTGAGAGTGGTGGTGCGCCGGGAGATGTGCGATTCCACTCCGCAGCGCGACTGGGTCCTGCATTGTAAGCAGCGATCATTCGTGCCTCAGCGTCCGGCAGATCACGATACTGTTCATAGAACTTCTCTAGGTACCAGCAACCAACTTGTATGTTGCGTTCGGGATCTCTTAAAACGTTTCCCGGATCGGTGGCCATCTGTCTCTCGAGCTCGCGCATGCCAGTGGCTGCAGCCCACTCGCGTCCGACAGTTGGAGTGACCTGCATCAATCCTATCTCACCATCTTTACCGTCTTTCCAGGGACTGAAGTATGTTTCTTCGTAGATGATACTCCAGATGAGATCGGGATCGAGGCGATAGATGTTTGCCTGCCGCGCGATGACCGGGTCAAACCGATGAGTCCAGTATTGATTGAAAAAGTATGCGCCGAAGAGGAGTGTGAGGACTAAAAGGGCTACGAGTATCAGACGTTTCATTCAAAGTTGGCCGGGTTGCGCAAATCAAAGAACGGCGCAATTGGACCGCACCGCTAGTTTCTCCTTCTTAGACCAGACCAGAACGTTGCGGTAGAGCATGCATAGTCGACGCCTTCATAGCGCGAGCGAAGTGCCCGTTCATCCAGCACGTGGCCCTGCAACCAAACTTCTGCATCGACCGTGGCTCCGACGTGGAGTGGCTCGCCGCGCAACACTCGCCGATTCACCAATACTTCGAGTTTGATACTCTCCAGATCCAAATGTATCCAGTAGAGATCGCTTCCTGAGAGTGGGTTGCGAAGGGGTTTGAAAGCAACAACGCTGCCGGAAAGACTCCAATCGTTCTCATGTGCAGCGCGAGACGGAGCGGCCTTTTCCAGCGGCACCCAACGCGTCTTACCAGTCGTCTTGCGCACTCGAGCACGATATGCGAGACCGCAAAGGGCAACGTGAAGTTCCTGCGCTCGAAATCCACCGGACCCAACTTCAGTCAAATTCTGAAGCTCAAAGAGAACCTCACAATCTGTGCCTTCGCGATAGCCGTGAACGACCGCTTCACCTTCTTCATCGTACTCAGTCAAGGCCCACGGTGTGATTGTCTGAATGTAACGAGCACGGAAGCCAGGTCTGCAATCGGCATAGAAAACATCACCACTGCCTGACTCGTACAGGACGGTCCACACCTCGAGTCCGTCACCTAATTTCCAGCAGCGCCCGTGAAGGACAGCGCCGCGACGGCTGAGCTGGGTTGGCTCGCCTTGATCACCTGCGCGTTCAGCAAGGTAGTTGAATGCTTTCTCACTCGGGACTTCAAGCCCGATTGTCTCGAACGTAGGATTCATATTTTGAATGGCGAAATATTAATTGCGAATGTCGGTACCATTATTGCCCGGCACGTTTTCTCTGTCTACGGTCAAGGGTGCTTTCTTCACTCTGATCGCGTGGTGCGCGTGTGCGAAATCCACGAATCGTTCTGTCTGGTCCATGTGCGGGGCGAATACCTGATCGAACCATCTCTGCAAAAAGATCTACGTCGTAATCGACGTCGCGCGACATCTGTTCTCGGATGGCGTGAAGTACTTCTAAAAATTTTGGTCGGCGGTACATGCGGATAAGTCTTCTTAGGTCTTAGGTCTTGTTAACTTACTTTTCACCATTCCAATCGTCAATCGTCAATTGGCAATCGGCAATCGGCAATTATCCGACTCTCTCTGTAGCCTCCGATACAAGAAACTCAGGAGTCACGATCATCGGAACATAAAAACCTGCTGCAGTATTGAACAAGCGAATGCGCGCTTGCCTGCGAACATTCGCGAGATGCCCAAAGTTCCAAGTCACCAGGTAATCAATCTTGTGGCATGAAGCGATAGCCACGTGCAGCGCGTCAGCAATGTACTTGCGGTGAAAGATACCTCGCGAAATGTAGCCATCAGCCAGAATCGCGGCTTCATCAGTTAGCTCCACCTGCTCGAGCGAACCAATCAAATTCAAGTAAGAACTGCGATGTGGTTCCGAAACTCGTTCGATCTCACGTGCTACTAGCGGCGAGATTACTGCTCGATAGTCTGGCATCTCGTGTTCCCACCAGCGAATGGTTAGGTCGCGACGAAACGGCTCACCGTTGTCGAGGTATGCACCGATAACAGAAGTTTCCAGATAAAGACTTTGTTTCATGACTGCATTACAACTTGGGACGAGCCTCGTCGCTGCGAGCTGTCTTAGGTAGTGGTTCGAGGCGAATCACACCGCGCGTAAAATCGAAAGACACGCGGAAGTGACGCAGGAAGTTTCCACCGAGGATTCCGTCCTGCGTAAATCCCGCTGTCTCATTTACCGGTTCTAAATCAAGAACAGCAGCGCTGAGGTGCTCACGAATTAACGTTCCGAGAACCACACGGCGAAGAGTTAGAGTGGTCACGTTTTCCGCAACACCGGCCGCCCCGAAGACTCGCAACTGTGTTGGTTGCTTATATGCGTCGAGCTCCTCTAACGCTGCGAGCTTTTCAGATACGACTGAAATACTCGCACCCGTATCAATAATGAAGTTCTGCGGCTTCTCGAGGCCATCAAGCTTTACCTCTCCACTGAGAAAACCGCTGGAAGTTGTTCGCAGCGGAATCTCGACTCCTGCGGCGATAGCTTGTGAGTTGTCAGACTGCGGTGTTGCCGTTTTATAAAGCGTCCGCCACAGATCAAAATCATTCGCCTGACTCTGTCGTACGAGTGAAAACGTACGTGAACTGTAGTCAACAGTGGCGACGAACTTGGAAATAATCGAAAGTCCAATGTAGCCGTCTACTGGGACCTTGTCGTCATAGAAGCGTCTTATGTAAACAGGAACGTTCTGAATCCTTACTGCTCCGATCTCGAGCGAGGATAAGAACCCGTAAACGATTCCAAACTTTCCACCGCCGCCAACCGCTCGTGCCAATCCTCCTTGAGCAACCGGACGCAGGCCCAAACGCTTTGCAGTCTCGTCAGAGATAACTGACATGCCGGATCCAGTGTCCAAAACAAAGCGCAACTCCTGCTTGTTGCCGTTGATACGCACGCGCAGGATCGGCCTTTCATCGATCGATTCGAAGTTGACAAGCGTCTTAACTTCGCCGGCAGGTACATAAAGAGCACTCTGTTTCCCGAGATAGCGCAAGAAATCGATCAGGCCACGAATCCTGGCTCGCCGATCTGCATCCGTTTTCGGCGCAATCATAAGGAATCGTTCGTAAGCATCAGCGGCCTCTTTATATCGCTCGTTGCGAGCGGCGGTTTGTCCAAGATTGAAGATGTAATCAGGCTCATCAGGCTCAAGACTGACAGCTCTACGCAAACCTCTCAGCGCTGAATCGAGTCGATTCTCGTAAAAGTCGATCATCGCGAGCCCCGCGATCGCGGGCGCATCGTTTTCATCAATGCTGATTGCGGTACGGAACTCTTCAACGGAATTGCGAAAGTCGCCGCCGGCAAGAATCGCAGCTCCCAGCAGCGCGTGGGCACGTGCGGAGAGAGGGTCGGCCATGATCACCCGAGCTGCATGATCGTACGCGTCTTGAAGTTGTCGTTGTTTGAGAAGAGTGAAGCTGAGACCAAGCCGCGCTTCCTTGTCATGGGGATCCTTGATCAGCAACTCACGAAACATCTTTTCGGCAGTAACATAATCCCCTTCTCTCAACGCGCGATCTGCACGGGTGTGAACTTTGTCAATGGGTCCAGCGAGGACCACCGAGACGGAAAACCAAAATGCAAAAGCGGCCACAGTTCCGGCCGCCACAAACGTTCGCAAGCTCTTTCTAGTTTGGCACCGCATGATTACAACCTTTCGAGCCAGCATTGGCTTTTTAGGCCTTGCCACCTCTACCTACATACTACTTTAAAACTTCTCCTGTTTTCATTGACCAAAGCACCAGGTCCAGTTCGTCGAAATTAATGCCAATATCGCGGGCCAACTGTTTCAACCGACGTTCCGTATCTAAGTATTTTACTCTCGAGGTCGGCGGTTTAGCAGTTTCTACTACGCCGAGATCAGCGAGACATCGCATCACGTGCTTATCGAGTATCCCATATCCTTTGAATCCCACGTTACGAAGAAAGTGGCTCGCCTCTTTGAAACCCAAACCTTTAATTCGGTCTTCCTGGGCCAACCAATCACGCCGTTCCAGCGGATCGGCAAAATCCTGAAGGGCTTGCCGCAAGCGCATTCGGCAATGCGATCGCAGAAAATCGCGCGTACTAACAATGTAAGCCGGTCGAGCAATGGGGAACCGATGAGCTCCGGCATGTTTGATTGCCTTTGTCATCTCGTCGGATCCGCCGTGTTTCAGAAACGGCCTGACCGCTTCAACTGATCGCAATCCCATGCGAGCTGAAGCGCCTGCAGTGAAGATGCAGAATACCAATTCTTCCCATAACCGATCGTCCGAACCCTCACGCCAGACACTACGAAATTCTGATAGTCTCGTCTGGATCTCTTTTCGTCGTGCACGATGCGCGGCTCTGATGTTGTCAATATTGACCGGTTGGTGATCGCTGCTCACGATGGGTTATCAATGAGTAAATTCTAGGTGCGAGCTTCTGAGGTTGTCAATGCAATTAGATTTTCGCGCGCGCGAATAAAATGCTTCAGATCCCGACATACATCCTGATAAGATGCGGTTGGCATCTAACTGCCTCTCCTCACCTCCTCAGAGTACCTTCTCCTAACAGATGTTTATGATGCAACGAGTCGCGCAAACAATCGCGAACTTATTTAAGGCGTATGGCCACACCTCTATTCTCGGTCAGCTGTCTTTTATTCTGTTGTTGTCGTGTTCAATCGGGTCGGCACAGGTGCCCTCGAAGCAACAAGCTCAACCTAGTCCGGTTGCGCCTGCTTCGCCAATCCCAACACCAAGTCCGAGTGCGACCCCGCCCGCTGCAAATCCTCAGGCGCCGCCAGAGGATTCGAATCTCATCTATGGTTTACAGGGTGTGCTGATCGAAACACTTGACGGTAAGGCGGTAGCGTCACAGTCAGTTGATCAGACATTCAATCCTGCTTCAGCTTTAAAGCTCGCGACCGCGTTAGTAGCGCTGCGCACGTTTGGGCCGCAGCATCGATTCAATACCGGTATTTGGACCAACGGCACCGTAGATAGAGCCACCGGAACCATCAACGGGAATCTTTATATCTCCGGTCGGGATCCGTCGTTCCACGACGAGCACGCAGTCATGATCGCTCGTGAGCTAAATACTCTCGGGATTAAGACAGTAAATGGAGACTTAATCGTCGCACCGGGGTTCACAATGAATTTCAACTGGTCCGCGCGACGCTCGGGCGAGCGGTTGTACGACACCTTGGATTCGACGTTGAGACCAGCTGATGCGACTACGTCATGGACATACGCACGCGCAGCACTGAAAGATCAATCGGCTCTACAGACCACACCGAGTGTGGCGGTGATGGGCGATATCTATGTCAATCCCGTACCTGCGGGAGCAAAGCTTCTGCTGACACATCAGTCAAGTAAGCTAACGGACATTCTCAAGGTTCTACTCTGTTACTCCAACAACTTCATGGCCGAACGTCTCGGAGACAGCATCGGCGGCGTAGAGGCAGTGCAACGTACACTTACTGGCACATTTGGCATTGCCCCCTGGGAAGTGCGGTTGTCGTCTCTGAGTGGACTCGGAGTGAATCGCGTAACTCCACGCGCGATGATGAAAATCTTTCGAGCCTTGCGCGAAGAACTGCGGAAGTATCGGTTGTCGACTACGGATATCATGCCGGTCGCCGGAATAGACCCGGGGACGATGCAGGATCGATTCACAGACTTCCCGTCGAGAGGCAGTGTGATCGCGAAGACGGGAACTCTTGTTCGAACCGATGGCGGAGCAAGTTCTCTCGTCGGGCAAATGAAGACCGCATCAGGCGAGATACTTCTGTTCGTGATTTTTAACCAACGGGGTAGTGTTATGCGATTCCGTGAAAACCAGGACTATCTGGTCAGGCAAGCACAGAACTCTCGCGGTGGGCCAAAGGCGTTCGAGTACAAGCCGCTCGCGCTTTCGATGAGACTAGCGGACACACGGAGTGTCCCTGGGAGCGACGAATACGAACCAACAACAACGGGCGCTAGTTCTCCTTGACCTGTCTTCTCCGAACCTTCTCACAACAAAGTGAACTCAAAAAGAATGCGCCCCAACAACCCGAAAGCTGCGGGGCGCTTTACCGTCCGTATTCCCATGCGGCGTGCGGCACCACACGAGGGCGGACGATGCCGATAACTTGCTTCCCCCCATGTTCGAAGGAGGTGTCTGCTTTTTCTAAGACTCACAAAGCTCCTCGAATTTCAGAAGGCGCTCTTCAATTCCAAATGTTTGGTCCAGCAAAGCCACTGGGCAAGTGCATTACCTACTCTTCCCAGTCCTGTCACTTAACGTAACGACTTACAGCCTCAGTCCAGCAGTTCCAGAAAAAATCGCCAGTGTTTTGGCCCATCCGAACAGCGGCACCGCTATTGCTCAAACTGGGCGAACGGGGAACCTGTCCCCACGTCCTTGTTGATCGAGATCGCATTGCTGGGAGGTGTTTATGGACGCGCGGCAAAAGAGAGCAACACTGAGCGCACGGAAATCCGAGAGAGGATTTTCTCTGATTCAGTTGCTGGTGGTTGTGATGGTGGCTGTCATTCTCAGCGCGGCTGGTGTGATCACTATCCAGGGAGCACGTCGATCGCTTCGGCTTTCGAATAACGCTCGCCAGTTTGCTGCATACTTAGAAAAGACCCGGGCTGACTCAGTTCGACGTCGTGCGCAAACGGGTAACGAATCGCGTGTCCAGATAGTTAACAACAAAACCTACCGCGTGACGTTGGGATGGGGAGGTAGCGACACAATTAGTGCTCGCGATTTCACGCTGGAAAGCGATGTTGAATTTTCCACAAACCTTACGACCGTCAGGTTTGACTGGCGTGGGAGACCAACAAACGGTAACGAGACAGCCTTTGCTCTCACCAACAATGTAGATACACCTATCAATGTTGACGTAACGGGATCGGGTGACGTCACCGTTGGCAGTGAGGTTTATCAGGATGATGACATCCCTGCGATTAATGTAAACACAAACATGTCGGGCACGGGTGATGTTACTCAGGATCAGCCAAATCCGAATGGCACTCCTACTCCAACTCCATATCCAACACCAACTCCCTCACCGACTCCGATTTCGCCAGGGGATGAAGAGCCGATACCGACGCCAACGCCAATAGCGGATGAATCGCCAACACCAGTCGGCACGCCCACACCTTCACCTACGCCTACGCCCTCAGCTACGCCGACACCGAGTCCAAGCCCGTCACCGACGCCGGCAGTATGTGCGCCTCTGTTGACTCCGCCTGAAGTGTCGATACAGAAGGGCGGAGGAACAACCACCATTTCATTAATTTTGGCGGCCGGAGGAAGTGGCCTGGTTACACACACAGAGCCATCAAATCTGAATGTCACGCCAAACCAACGGAACCTAAGCGTGGGCGAGACCGGAATATTCGTCGTACGTTCACCCGGCAATACTCGTGGTGACTTTACAGTCACCTTTACAACTCCATGCGGATCTACCGGACTCTTGGTGTCGGTGATCAATTAGAGGGACCAATCATGCAACGATGGACGAAGCAAAGAGGTCGACTTGAAGAGCGGCACCGAGGTTCTGAGCAACATGGCTTTACGTTGCTGGAAACTTCGGTCGCGCTAGTTATCCTGATGGTTGCGGCACTCGGTTCGGTCTCTGTGTTCGCTTACTCAGTCCGAAACAATAGTGCGGCTCAGGATCGTGAACTCGCGATGGGCGTGGCTCAGCATGCACTTGAGCAATTGCGGAACGTGCCATTTACAGACGCCAGCTTGGCGGCAACCGCGGGAACAACGAGCACTGTGACCCGCGCAGGACGACAATACACAATTGTCACAGTGATTGCTGATGAGGCTGTTATTAACCTTCAGCCGACTATTAAGACGATTACGATTCAAGTCACGCCTCAAAGTGCGGCCCTGGGAACCGTTACGTTGCGTACTCAACGCGTGACTTTATTGGGCGGACCATATCGGTAAAAAAGTGACAGGTAGAGGTTCTATGGACCAGCAACAAAACACAAAATCGGACATGGCAGGTTTCTCGCTCATAGAGATGCTCATCGCCATGACAGTCACAATTGTCCTGTTGGGTGCCGCAACTACTTTGCTGGCGGAAGGTTTCAAAATTCGCAGTAGAGCGGACTCCATGTCCGACGCAGCTGCGGATGCTCAACGAGCGCTGAATGTCATGTCGCGAGAGATCGCCAATGCTGGCTTCAATCTGACGACAAACGGGGTCGTCGCCGGGGACTCGGATCTGACCCATCTTCGAATTCGCTCAAACCTGAATCGCTATGACCCTACCGCGCTTAGTCCGTCGAGAGAGGGTGTTATCGACGCAGGCGAAGATTTGATGTACTACGTCAATGACGCTGAGAATACCGATTACCTCGTGCGCTACGACGTCAACGTCCCGCTTGCCAACAGACCCCAAACCGTCTTGGCAAATCGCCTTAGCTCGCTTCGCTTTCACTACTTCGCACAAAAGGTAACGTACAGCACGGGAAACACACCCACTACTAATTGCGACATATCCAATCCTTCAGCCGCTGAGGTGACTCCAGATCTGGCGCGTTACATCGTAATTGCGGTCTGCGTGCAATTACCTGCCGTCGGTGTGCCAAACCAACCCGGTTACCAACCGGCCGGTTACCCGATGATGCTCGTTTCAGACGTCTCTCTGAGAAACGGCAACCTAAACGATTATTGAGAAGTGTTCTCTGGCCAATGGTCGAGGTCTACTGACATGAACAGGATAATGAAAGACAGAATTCCAGAAGAACGATGGCAGAGAGAGCGCGGTGCTGCACTCATAACCGCATTGCTCGTCTCTACGTTGCTGCTGATAGTTGGTGGTGCTCTTATTCTCACAACCGGCATGGCGTCGGTATTAGCTGTTGACTCAACCGCTGAGTTACAAGCCTATTACGCGACTGAAGCAGGTGTGAATGCAGCAATGAACGTCTTTCGAGGAAACGTCCAGTCAAATCCAGCAAATACGGCCGCAACGTTTCGTAACATGGTATCGTTATCGAATTCCACGCTTGGCCCATGGCTGAACTACAGCACTACCATTAACGGCAATGCGGCCGTTTCCCTTAGCACTAATCCAGTGATGGGTTTTTCAGTCCTTGTTTCGGATCCGGCCGTGCCGACGACTCCGCTCAACCGTCAGCCTCCCCGACTTCTCATGCAGGTGACGGGCTATGGTCCAAAGGGCGCCTCAAAGCGAATGGAAGTGATGGTTGATCGTTATATCTTTGATTACCAGGCAATAGCTTCGATTCTCATCCGCGGCCATGACAACAATTCAACGGCTATGACATTTGCTATAGGCAATAGTAATTCGAAGTGGTACTTCGGTCATGACAACTCTGCTGATCCTTTCCCCGCTGTTCCCGTCATCGGCGTCTCGCATGCCGTCGATTACAATGTGGCCCTCGCGGCGGTAAATGGTGCTCAGCCGGGTACAGTGCAAGGACTCCAACCTGTAAAGCAATTCTCGCAATCAGAGATGCCAAGCTTTTTGCAGACTGCCGATAAGGCTCGTGCGTTTCTGACAGAGATGCGCACGGTGGCAGTGAGAGAGGGTCGATTATTTGGTACAACATCAGGCGTCTTCGGATCGACTACGAATCCTCTGTTTACCTTTGTAGATGGGGATTGCACTCTCGATGGCGGCGCGGGTTTGCTTATCGTAACTGGACACCTGGAGTTAAACGGAACTCCCAGTTTCAATGGACTAGTTTTGGCGATGGGCGAAGGCACGGTTCATCGTAGCGGTGGCGGTGCGGGTAACATCATGGGAGCTTTTGCCGTTGGTCGGTTTGCCCGCACTTGGCAAGCAGCCGAAAATGGTCAACCTCACCCATTTCTCGCTCCCACTTTTGACACTAGCGGTGGCGGTGATTCAACGATCTCCTTCGACTCGAGCTGGATTGATAGAGCGCTCAGTTTAGCGCCGCCTCGCGTGCTCGCGATTCGCGAGAGACAATAATTGACTGCGTAGCGTACGGAGGCATGTTAACCTTTCGCCGCGGCTATCTAAGCCGCGGCTTTTTCTTTTACGCGAACTGAAGCCCATCACAGCGAAACATGCCTGACATTCTATTGGTCGAAGACAAAGAGAGTTTGCGTCGCGTCTTGCGTCTGACGCTCGAGAATGCGGGCTACTCGGTTAACGAAGCTGCGGACGCCCGCGCGGCTTTGAATGAGATCGCTCGTGCTCCACACAAACTGGTCCTCACTGATCTTCGTATGCCAAATGGCTCTGGTTTGGACGTACTGCGTGCGGCGCGGGCTGCGGATGGCGAAGTGCCGGTCATCGTGATGACAGCCTTTGGCTCGATTGACGAAGCCGTCCAAGCGATGAAAGATGGCGCTCACGACTTCCTACAAAAGCCGGTCGACTCTAATCACCTGCTTCTTCTGGTCGGACGCGCATTAGAACAAGCCCAGTTGAGAACCGAGAACATTCTTCTCCGCGAAGAGTGGTCCACGCGCTATGGATTTCCGCGAATCATTGGGGAGTCGGCTGCGATAAAGACTGCGGTTGGTGAAACGCAAAGAGTTGCGCAGACTGAAGCAACAGTTCTCTTGTTAGGTGAATCAGGAACGGGGAAAGAATTATTCGCTCGTGCGGTCCATCATCTGTCGAATCGACGTGACAAACCATTCGTGGCAATTAATTGCGCCGCCATTCCGGAAACCTTAATTGAAAACGAACTATTCGGACATGAACGGGGTTCCTTTACCGGCGCCAGTGAACGTCGAGTCGGAAAGTTTGAATTGGCGTCTGGTGGAACCGTCTTTCTGGATGAAGTCGGTGAATTGCCGCTCGCCGTTCAAGGCAAGCTATTGCGAGTAATCGAAGAGCGCGTTGTGGATCGGATCGGCGGTCGTGCACCGGTGCCGGTTGACGTTCGGGTCGTTGCAGCCACTAATAAGGATCTGAAAAGCGCGGTCGATCAGGGCGAGTTTAGAGGCGACCTTTTTTTCCGCTTGGCAGTATTCCCAATTGAGATCCCGCCACTTCGAGAACGTGGTGACGACATCCTCATGCTGGCAAAACACTTCGCGGCGGAGTTGGGAAGAGAGCTGAGGACGCGCGAGGCCCAACTAAGTGAGGCGGCAATTGAGGCAATACGTAAGCATCGTTGGCCGGGCAACGTTCGCGAGTTAGAGAACGCAGTTGAGCGCGCCTGCATACTCTCCGATACGATGACTTTGACTCCCAAGGATCTGGGACTAGTCATGCGAAACGAGGAGCAAACATCGCTGACAGACACAGTGGATCTTTCTGGAACTCTGTCCGATGTCGCACACCGTGCGCTTCGACTGGTTGAGCGTTGCAAAATTGCTGAAGTGCTTAAATCGAACGACGGTAACAAAACTAAGACTGCCGAAGACCTTGGCGTTAGCTATAAAACCTTGCTGGCCAAAATAAGAGACTACGATCTCTAAGACATGAACGATTCCGCTGACGCCGATTCACAATCCCGCCACAAAGCGACTTCTCGAAATCTCCACGAGGAGTCGCGTGCACGAAATACAGATTTAGAGCTACAAACGGGCGATGGAGCCGGCCATATTGCTGGTGAGACGCTGGACCAGGTTGGTGCGAGTACAGGCGAGCTACCTCCGCCTGAGTCAGTGCGACGTGTACCCAGCACCGGTAAGTCAGCATTCCTCGTAGGTGCGGGGATATTGGTCAGCCGCATCGTTGGACTAATCCGCCAACGCGTCTTTGCGTATTACTTCGGCACTTCCGCTGCCGGCGATGCTTTCAGCGCCGCCTTTCGCATTCCCAATTTCCTACAAAATATCTTCGGAGAAGGCGCGCTCTCTGCTTCCTTCATTCCTGTCTACGCAAAGCGCCTTGCAAAGGGAGACGATGAGGAAGCTGACCGAGTCGCGAATGCCGTGTTAAGCCTGCTTGCACTGGTGACTGCGATCGTGGTGGTCACAGGTGTGCTGTCGACTCCTTATCTTATAGACATCATCGCACCGGGCTTTAAAGGTGAGACTCGCGAATTGACAATTCGGCTCGTGAAGATTCTTTTTCCCGGCGCGGGCTTGTTGGTTCTATCCGCGTGGTGCCTTGGCGTCTTGAACAGCCATCACCGATTCTTCATCTCTTATACGGCGCCGGTTGCGTGGAACGTCGCCATCATCGTGTCATTACTGATGTTCGGTTCCAAGATGGGCCAGTTTCCCCTGGCAGAGATTGCTGCCTGGGGCTCTGTGATCGGTAGCGCTCTGCAATTCGGTGTGCAACTGCCAACAGTTCTGAAATTGATTCATCACTTACGACCCGTCTTCGATTTCGCAAACGCGCATGTCAGAACTGTGATTCGGAACTTCTTTCCGGTCTTTATGAGTCGCGGGGTGGTCCAAATCAGCGCTTTCGTCGACGCGATTCTGGCAAGCTTCCTTCCTGAAGGTTCAGTTATCGCGCTGACGTATGCTCAAAGTCTGTACACGTTGCCCGTCAGCCTCTTTGGAATGTCTGTCTCTGCCGCAGAACTGCCGGCCATGTCAGGCGCACTGGGCACAACTGAGCAGATCGCCGGCGTGTTACGACATCGTCTAGATGAAGGACTGCGGCGCATTGCGTTCTTCATCGTTCCTTCTTCCGTAGCCTTTCTCGCACTCGGCGATGTCATTGCTGCCGTGCTCTATCAAACTGGTCAATTCAAACGAGACGCTGCGATCTTTGTGTGGGGCATTCTTGCTGGTTCCACCGTCGGGTTACTCGCGTCCACACTCGGTCGTCTTTATTCGTCAACCTATTACGCGCTTCACGACACACGAACACCGCTGCAGTTTGCGATCGTACGCGTGGTACTAACAACGATACTTGGGTACCTGTTTGCAATTCCGCTGCCGATTTACTTGGGTATCAATCCTAAATGGGGCGTCGCTGGCCTAACTGCTTCAGCGGGCATCGCGGGGTGGGTCGAATTTGCTCTTCTTCGTGGCAATTTGAACAAGCGTATCGGACGGACAGGTCTGCCGCTCCCCTACGTCGGCAAGCTATGGCTGGCCGCGTTCGTAGGGGCTGCGATTGGCTGGGGATTCAAAAGCTTACTACCGGGATTCCATCCTATCCCTCTCGCAGCGGTGGTTCTCGGCTCCTACGGCCTTACGTACTTCGGGGTCACGCACTTCTTTGGAATCCGGGAGTCCGGTGTGGTGGTGGATCGTGTCCTGAGGCTGCTCCGTCTCGGGCGACGCTGACCAACCCCCCAAGACTGCCCAAAAACCTGAGGAAATTTGAAGAAATCTTTTTCTGAGTTTTCTGGAGAATCTTGTTTATTCACCTTTTATCTTAAGTATCCTGGAAACGGACGGTGGCGCAGCGGCAGATAGGCGGGTCGACCCGCCCTTTTTTGTGCCTTCTAGAAGACCAAACGGCCAAGCCACAAATGCCATCTGTCACTGGTCCATTCGATCGTCCTTGTTGACCCTGCCTGTTTCAAATCCTTATCATCGCCAACAGCATGCAACCTGTACTCTCTGCGGCACAGATGAGGGAAATCGACCGCCTTACGGTGGCCGAATTCAGCACCCCTTCCCTGCTCCTAATGGAGGCGGCAGCGGATGCTTGTCTGCGTAATCTTGCTTCGCGGTTCGGCGATCAGTTAGTCGAGAAGAAGGCACTAATCCTGTGTGGACCAGGAAACAACGGTGGTGATGGTGCAGCCCTCGCGAGGGCACTCGCACGTATCGGTGTTCATACTGACGTCGTGCTGCTGGCCAAAGTGGATTCTACGAAAGGTGATGCACGAATAAATTTCGAAGCGGTCGCCCGACTCGCCAGTTTCGAAGCAGGATCTAACACGCAGCCCGAATTAGTGAGCTTCTTTGAATGCGACAGTGTGAGCCTTTGGGAAGGGATCGCTCCAACGCGTCACGCCTACGACATCGTAGTCGATGCTCTTTTTGGCACTGGTTTGACACGACCACTCTCAGGACTGCCGCTGAAGGTTGTGCAGCACTTGGCTCTGCTTAGGCGCGCGCGCGAGGGCGCTAGTGAAATACGACCGCTCATTCTCTCCATCGATATTCCTTCGGGACTCAATGCGGATCTAGCCGAGCCGATCGGCGAATCAGTTTCAGCCGATCTGACCGTCACCTTAACTGCGCCAAAACCGGCTAACGTTCTCCCCCCTGTGTCTCATATGTGCGGCGATCTCGTTGTCGCCAATATTGGTTCTCCGGCCGCACTAATTGAGAAAACGAATCCGCAGCTGTTCGTTACGGAAGCAGAAGAAGTTCGTGCGTGGCTGCGGGAAACCCGTTACACGCCAGACTCCTACAAGAACACTCATGGGCACGTGCTCGTGGCAGCAGGAGCTCGTGGATACACGGGCGCCGCTGCTTTGTGTGGAAACGCAGCGATGCGATCTGGCGCAGGTCTCGTAACGATTGCCACACCTGCTTCAGCGCAGACATCTGTTGCGGCAGACGCGATGCCGGAAGTGATGACCGCAGCTCTGGCTGAAACTGATCGAGGAACAGTCAGTGATGAAGCCGTAGATCACTTCTTTCAACTCTCGAGCAAAGCGTCGGTCGTTGCGATCGGCCCGGGTTTGACGGCTTTTGATGAGAGAACAAGAGCCTTCGTCCGAAACGCTATTGAACGTAGAACGACACCGGTCGTTTTGGACGCAGATGGATTGAACTGTTTGTCGCCGTGGCCCGAGTCCCTGCGCGGATCGACGACAGCTCCGTTGGTTCTTACTCCACATCCGGGCGAGATGTTACGACTGCTCGGTACAACTGACAGGTCTGCACTTGCTGATCGCGTCAGTGCGATTCGAGACTTTGCCACGCGCCATGAACTGATTTTGGTGTTAAAAGGATCGCGCTCTCTGATTGCTGCACCAGACGGACGAGTGTTCGTCAATCCCACTGGCAATCCTGGTCTTGGTACGGCTGGGGCAGGCGACACTTTAACCGGAATCATTTCAGGATTCTTAGCCCAGGCCTTTGCTGGTTCTGCAAAACATCCCGATGCCGTGATGACAACGGTCGCGGCATTGTACGTTTCTGGCCTCGCTGGTGATCTTGCCGCAGCAAAACGCGGCATGCGATCCATGGTGGCTTCGGATGTGCGGGATCATCTTTCTGAAGCCATGGTTCTACTCGATCCTGAAGGCGAGATTCCGGAAAGTAAATAAGGATGGATTCTTCTACTCAGAGTCAGCTTGTTACTGGAGAGTGGCTATCAGCTGGGCCGGAAGAGACTGCCCGCGTCGGCGCGAGATTGGGTAAGCAGTTACTCGGCGGCGAGATTCTTCTCTTAAGCGGTCCACTCGGCGCAGGAAAGACAATTTTTGTGAAAGGGCTTGCTGCCTCACTCGACATCGATCCAGAGGAAGTAACCAGTCCGTCTTTTACGCTCGTCAATCCTTATCAAGGTCAACTGCTGCTTTATCACATCGATCTTTACCGTTTGCATGATGGTGCTTCAGCAGCGCATGCTGTTGATCTTGATGAGTTGTTGACTAATGAGCGTGCGGTGATAGTCATCGAGTGGGCTGAACGTCTTGGCAATTATCCGCTGCCAGCTGGCGCACTCCGCATTTCAATAGCGGGAGATGGAGATGCGCCGCGCAGAATCTCAGTGAGTCTGGTGCCCTCCGCTCGCTCCGGCGTTGGTTCTGCGTAATAGACTTTGAATGAAATGCTTAGAATAAGGAGAGAAAATGGCTTATCCCGAAATCATGATCAGACCAATGCGTGAGGAACTCACTCGCCTGGGATTCCAGGAGTTGAGAACACCGGAAGCAGTCGATTCCACTATTCAAAATGCGGAAGGCACCACTATGGTGGTGGTCAACTCGATTTGTGGCTGCGCCGCGGGAAAAGCGCGGCCAGGGATAGCACTGGCGCTGCAAAATGAAGTCCGGCCGCAGACTCTCGTGACCGTATTTGCGGGGGCCGACATTGAGGCGACTGAGCGAGCTCGCAGCTACTTCACGGGATTCCGACCATCGTCACCATCGATTGCGCTGTTGAAGGGTGGACAGTTGGTTTACATGATGGAGCGACATCAAATTGAGGGACGCGATGCATCCCAAATCGCTCAGGAGTTAAAGTCCGCGTTCAACGCGCATTGCAAGAATTAGCGGTCTTAGGTCTTTGGTCTTAGGTCTTTGGAAAACGGCTTGCCGTCTGGTGTGAGGCGCCGGCTTGCCGCGCCGTGAAGACTGGAATTGCGATCGGGCTTTGCCCTTAGTTCGGGCCTCGGCCATCCTGCGTAAGATTGATAGGGCAAGCCCGAACCACGGGCAGAGCCCAGTGAGAGAGTGCGAGTTATCCGGCGCGGCAAGCCGGCGCCTCACACCAGACGGCAAGCCGTTTTCCAAAGACCTAAGACCAAAGACCCTCGTCCTAATGGACCTGGCGGGCTTTCTTTCCCAGAATCGCGATGACCTCTGAATGGGCCAACACTGCATCGGGCGATTCCTGCAAGGCCTCGAAGTACTTTCGCTGAAACTCATCACCTTCCTCAGAAGGGATCAGCAACAACTTCACTTCGTCCAATAAGCTGACGGCAACGGTTTCGGTCACGTCATCGGAATCGAGAAGTTCGTCAATTTGTACGATCAATTCTGATAAGCGATGCAACCAAGAGAACTCGAGGCTATGCATCACAAGATTTAAGAGTTCATAGCTGTTGCTAACTCGACCGCCGTTGCGCTCCCAAATCAGGCGCTGATAGTCGAGCAGAACCTTGTGTAGCTGCAGCAGTTTCTGCCGGACACTCCGCAGTTGTTGTAAGATGCCGACAGTTACCGCAGTTTCATTTTCCATCTTTCCTCCCGTGCTCACCCTTGATCAATCAACAGAACTACTATTGCTCTTAATTCGCTCAATCATTACCTCCGCATCAATATGTTTGCGCTGAAACACTACGGCGGGAGACTTCAGATTGTAGATTCGAATGCGCCGGTTTAAGTCGTCAACCACTTCGCGGAACTCTTTTAGATTACGTTCCCATTCAGCGGTTTCGCTCTGCGCTTGCGACTTGCCGTACAACTCCCAGGCACGCCCCAGCTTTCTCCGAGCAATCTCGAATGTCGAGTCAATGTCTTTTCGTTCTTCAATCCACGCGGGAGCAAATCCGGCACTCTTTAGCAAACGATGGACGGTGCGCAGATCCGGATCCTCGAAAGGGTTTTCACTGAGATCAATCGGCTGACCTTTGCCAGGCAAATTATCAAACTCGCCGGCTTCGATTGCTTCGCGAATCATCTTCTCGGTTAAGGACTCCAGGCGATTCATCACGGCACCTCCTACAACCATGTAAACGTTAGAGCATCCGTGTAGGTTTCTCAACGCAGAGTGGGTTCGCAGTTTCCAGTCAACTAGTATTATGATCTTGTTCCATGCCCGCTGCCCTCAGCCTCGACACGCCCATTAGTGAACTCCCTCGATACAAAATTGCTCGGCTCGGACCAACGCTTTCACAAAAGTTAGCAGCCGCCATTGCTCGACCTTCGGGGAAGACGAGCGCCGCAGAAGCGACCGTGGAAGATCTCCTTCAATACTTGCCGATGCGTTACGAAGACCGTTCGAACCTTTCAAAGATCCGAGATCTCCAATCAGGCGTGCTGGCATCGCTTGAGCTCTACACCAAAGTTGCCGGCGGTTATGCAGTGAGGAGCAAAGGCTCTTTCAATAGACAGAAGCTTTTCATCTTTGAAGTCAGCGCGACGGATCCTGAGCGTACGGGCAAGCCAGTCATCGTTTGGTGGTTCGTCTCCGGATCGCATGCCCATGACATCGTCAATTACTACACAAAGCGTTTCACACGTGGCTCCCGCTTCATCACTTTTGGTCGTTGGGAGTGGGATTCGCGGCGAGGCACGTTTGCGCTACGTCTGCAGCGACCGCCAGATGAATTAGAGATGTTGCCTGTGAACGGACGATTCACAACACAACTCGACGAAACAGAGCAACCAGACGATCAAGCGACCGGTGAAGATCCGGCTATCTCTGCCGTGAACGTTGGTCGCTCAGTGCCTGTGTACCGAAAGCTGGGAAACTTTCAGTCAAAGCAAGTGCGCGAGATCATTTACGGCGTGCTGAATCGACTGTCTGATGATCAGATCCCGGAAACGTTTCCCGCTGATCTACTGAAGCGTCAAAACCTGATCTCCCGCCCGAAGGCACTGCGTGAAATTCACTTTCCGACTGAGAACGCCGACCTGCAGGTCTACGAGCAGGCAAGAAGCCCTGCACACTTAAGACTTATTTTTGAAGATTTCTTTTGGCTCGCTTTTGGGCTACTTCTGAAACGTGGCCAACGGATAAAAGAAACGAAAGGTACAAAGATCAAGATTGATGGCCAGGTAAAGGAGGCGATCGCTGCCGTACTGCCTTTTAAACTTACCGGTGCTCAGCGGAACGTCGTTAAGGAAATTTTCTCAGACTTGAAGTCAGACGCTCCGATGAATCGGTTGCTTCAAGGTGACGTGGGTAGCGGAAAGACTCTCGTAGCGCTCATTGCCATGCTTGCGGCAATGGAGAATGGCTATCAAGCTGCGCTGATGGTTCCGACAGAGATTCTTGCTGAGCAACATGCTAGGAATATCAAACGACTGCTGGCGAAGACTCCGTATCGAGTTGAACTTCTGAGTGGCTCCTTGCGGTCAGCTGAGAAGCGCAAGCTCCAGTCCGATCTCGCGTCAGGCGAAATCGACGCATGCATTGGCACACACGCTTTGATCCAGGAGGCCGTGAAGTTCAATCGACTGGGTCTCGCCGTCATCGACGAACAGCATCGTTTCGGCGTACTCCAACGCGCAGAGCTTCGTAACCGTGGGCTCAACCCAGACATTCTCGTGATGACCGCAACGCCGATTCCTCGTTCATTGGCGATGACTGTCTATGGCGATCTCGATGTCTCCGTAATCGATGAACTTCCGCCCGGGCGCACTCCAGTTGAAACCAAGGTCTTTGCTGACACGCAAAATGATCGGCAAGAAGTGAAACAATTGATAACTCGCGAGCTGAACGCTGGGCGTCAAGTCTATGTTGTGTATCCGCTGGTCGAAGAGTCTGAAAAGATGGATCTGAAGAACGCTACCCAGCGATACGAGTACCTGCGTGACAAAGTTTTTCCCAACGCGTCAGTAGGACTTGTGCACGGAAAGATGAAACCTGCCGATAAGGACCACGTGATGAGAAGCTTCGTATCAGGCGAGATTCAGATCCTGGTGTCTACTACGGTGATTGAAGTCGGAGTAGATGTGCCGAATGCGTCGGTGATGGTGATCGAGCATGCTGAACGTTTCGGCTTGTCACAACTGCATCAGCTACGCGGACGGGTGGGACGCGGTGCTGAAAGAAGTTACTGCCTGCTGCTGACGTCGGATAAAAAAAGCAGCGTTGCTAAGGAGCGGCTGGGCATCATGGCGCAGACGAGCGACGGTTTCGTCATTGCCGAAAAGGATCTGGAGCTCCGCGGTGCCGGAGAACTGCTGGGCACTCGACAGTCGGGTCTCCCAGAATTTCACATCGGCAATCTTGTGCGAGACCAGCGAATTCTGGAGAAGGCACGGAATGAAGCGAAGTTCTACCTAACGCGTCGTGAGAAATCAGCGGACACTATTCGAATGAGTGAACGAGTGCGCGCGGATCCGCGCTTCGGATTCGCCCGTGTCGGATGAACTGACGCTCCTCACGTCAAGATGAGAATCATTGC
>JBKPAL010000113.1:0-3153 GCA_046726395.1 Acidobacteriota bacterium | reverse complement strand
CTCGTGCTGCTCGTGGGGCAAGCGACTCGGTTGGCGCAGTTTCTCACCGCTGCAGATAAAGAATACGAAGCAGTGATTCGTCTCGGTTTCGCAACTGATACTGGCGATCGCGAAGGCAAAGAAGTTTTAGGTAGCAGATCGGAAGCGCCAGTGATCATCAGTGAACAGGAGATGGAGAACGCGCTCAGCAAGCTGCGTGGTGAGATTCTTCAGGTCCCGCCCATGTACTCCGCAAAAAAGGTGAAGGGAAAAAAGTTATACGAACACGCGCGTCGTGGCGAAGAGATCAAAAGAACTCCGGCCCGTGTAACTGTAGCCAAATTCGAAAAGATCGGTTCCGAACAATTGAAGTGGGACGCTGCACACAACACAGCAGACCTGATGGTTCGAGTGGTCTGCTCTTCCGGTACTTATGTCCGTACATTGGCCGAAGACTTGGGAAAGTTACTCGGAATTGGTGCTCACCTCGCCGAGCTGAGACGAATACGCGCTGGCGATTTCTTACTAACACATGCAATTGGTCTGGAACAGTTGGAACATAGTACTGACGAAGGGTCGATCAGGACCATCTTAAAGCCACCTGAGGCAGCGCTCTCTCACATGCATTTTGTGCATCTAAGTGACCAGGAGGTCCGCCGGGCACGCAATGGTTTAGCGGTTCAGGTTGACCCAAACAGCTCGTTGGAGGGCAGCATGTTTGGGATGAAGGATAAGCAGGAAAACCTGATTGGTATTGGTTTTTACTCGGCCAATGATCAACTGCTTCATCCACGTATTGTGTTCTCCTCAAAAAATATTGATTGACTTAGCGCTTCACCTGCTGTGCTATACTGCAAGCAACTAGGGAAGCGCGCGCCGGATCGCTTCCAGACAAAGTGTTCTCCTCCCAGCGCCTCCCACTGAAATGCTCGTTGATAAGGTAAGCCCTCGACATTGCGGGTTACGCTAACGCGCGCGTAGTCGCAGGCCGAGGCAAATAGCCGCAATCAGCATGCGTGCAGCTGATTGCCATAGGCGTGCTTTATCCCGACACGCTATCCCAAGCGCGAGAGCCGAAGAGGTTTTACAGGCTATGCAAGAGCAGGATGGCAGCAAACAATTCAACATTAGTGAACGATTAGAAGATCTGCGCCGCGAGCACGAAGCTCTGCGCTGGGAAGGTACTTTTCGAGACTATTTCGAACTAGTAACCCAGAATCCGCGGATTGCACAGCTCTCCCACGCTCGAATCAATGACATGATTCATGCGGGTGGGATCGAACGTTTTAATGAAGGCACTCATCACGAAATAATTTCTTATAAATTCTTTTCGTCCGAATTGTTCGGTATTGAAGAGCCGATTGCCCGATTGGTTGAGTACTTCAAATCGGCAGCTCAAAGGCTGGAAGTGCGCAAACGCATTCTCTTGCTAATGGGTCCGGTCGGGGGTGGTAAGTCAACCATCGTTAACATGTTGAAGCATGGTCTTGAGGACTGGACCAACACGGATGGCGGAGCAGTCTATGCAATCAAAGACTGTCCGATGCATGAAGAACCGCTGCATCTTGTACCGCACCAACTGCGGGGCGAGATTGAAAAGCACTACGGAATTTATATCGAAGGAGATCTATGTCCGCAGTGTCGTTACGCTCTGGAGCACACCTATGGTGGTCGTCATGAAGACGTGAAAGTTCATCGCGTAGTCTTTTCGGAAAAGGATCGTGTAGGCATCGGCACCTTCTCACCCAGCGATCCAAAATCTCAAGACATAACAGAGTTGACTGGCTCAATTGATCTTTCAACTATCGGCGAAGTGGGGGTTGAGTCAGATCCTAGGGCTTATCGGTTTGATGGCGAACTGAACATTGCCAATCGTGGCTTGATGGAATTCGTCGAGATGCTGAAGGTCGATGAGAAATTTCTGTACAGCTTGTTGACCTTGTCTCAGGAGCAGAGCATTAAGACCGGACGCTTCGCGATGATCTATGCGGACGAAGTGATCCTTTCTCACTCCAATGAAAATGAGTACATCGCCTTCGCAGGAAATCGAAAATCCGAAGCACTGCAGGACCGCATCATTCTTGTGCGCGTACCTTACAACCTGCGCGTATCTCAGGAAGAGCGCATTTACGATAAGCTGTTGAAGCAGTCAGAAGTGCTTCGCAACGTCCACCTTGCTCCAAACACGTTGAGGGTTGCCGCAATGTTCGCGGTGATGACGCGTCTTGAAGAACCGAAACGTCAAAATGTCGACGTCGTAAAGAAGATGAAACTCTACGACGGCGAGGATGTTGAAGGTTACAAGTCGAAAGACGTCCGCGAGCTCAAAGAAGAAACGGTCCGAGAAGGCATGGATGGGATCTCGCCTCGCTACATCATCAATCGTTTATCAAGTGCGTTGGTTCGAGATGGAGTTACTTGCATCAATCCGATCGACGCATTGAGGGCGATCAAGGATGGATTCGAACAGCACACGGGCATTAGTCCTGATCAGCGCGAACGTTATCTCAACCTCATTTCGCTAGCCCGTAAGGAATACGATGAACTCGCGAAGATCGAAGTACAGAGGGCATTTGTCTACTCCTTCGAGGAGATGGCTCGAACGATGTGCAATAACTACCTCGACAACGTTGAGGCTTATTGCAACAAAGAGCGCATTAAGGATCCCATAACAGAAGAAGAGATGGATCCTGATGAGCAATTGATGCGTTCGATCGAAGAGCAGATTGGGATTTCGGATAACGCAAAAAACACCTTCCGGCAAGAGATTCTGATTCGCATCTCGTCGTACGCGAGAAAGGGCAAGCCGTTTGAATACAACTCGCACGAACGGCTGAAGGAGGCCATTGAGAAGAAGATATTTTCAGACCTGAAGGACGTAGTGAAGATTACGACTTCAGCGAAGACGCCGGATCCCGATCAGCTCCGCAGAATCAATGAGGTTGTGGATCGCCTCGTCAGAGACCATGGGTACTGCCCAGTGTGCGCCAATGAACTTTTGACGTACGTGGGAACCTTGTTATCTCGCTAGGATTACGCGGGCGCTTCGCGTGCATTTGATAGCGCAAACTTGTCGTAACCCGGCAAGCCGCAAATGAAAGATCAAACGGAACGCCCGCATTCTCGAACAGATGCGGGCGTTTTGGAATGTAAGATGAAAAAGCGCTACCTAGT
>JBKPAL010000112.1:0-4606 GCA_046726395.1 Acidobacteriota bacterium | reverse complement strand
ACGCGAATGAGACAGCCACTCTCTCTCATCATGATGGACCTTGATAATTTCAAAGAAATCAATGATGCAGCTGGACATGAAACGGGCGATATGGCGTTGCGAATGCTCGCTGAGACTCTGCGAGTGGAGTTGCGCGCGGTCGATACAGCAGCCAGATACGGAGGAGACGAGTTCGCAATCATCCTACCGCAAGCAAATAGTGAAGGCGCATTAGTAGTAGCCGAACGTTTGCGCAAACGGATTTCCGAAACCTCAGTACCGGGCTATGGGCTAATGTCGGCTTCTCTTGGACTCGCGACTTTTCCGCTTCATGCTTCGTCTCGAGACACATTGATAGTCGCCGCTGACCGCGCGCTTTATGAGGCCAAGTATGCTGGTCGTAACTGCGTAAGCGTGCCGGCAGATGATTGCGAAGACTATTCCGACCTTGTTGAGAAGCGCCTCACACGAGACCTCACGAACCCGGTTTCCTGATCGCAATTCGTTATTCCGATCGCACTTAGCTAAGTCAGCTCTTATTTCTTGTTTGCCTGAGGTGTGTTTGCAACGGCTTTGCCGCCGGAGTCCAAAGGTTGACGCAAGCCTTTGGAGTGCGGTGGCAAGCGCAGCGCCGACACCGCTTGGATTCCGGCAAAGCCGTTACAACCACAAGAGCATTTGGTTGCCGCTGTGCTGCGCCATTTAACCTTCGTAATCTTCGGATCATTCGTCTCGCAATTAGCCTCGCTGGTGTCTCGCCGCAAAATCGCGCATCATAACGCTTCGCCAATTTCGGGAGCGCTGCCACCTTCCGAGGCTGGCTTAGCGTTTTGTCCCATGGATGATCTAAAAAAATTCGCGCGTTACTTCCTTCCCTATAAGGCCTCGCTAATCATTGGAATCCTCTGCATCCTCGCGGGAGTCATCTTCAATCTCGCGATCCCTCTGCTCGTCGGAAAAGCCGTTGACGAAAACTGGAGCGAGGTTTCATGGTCGAAGCTCACGGTCTCAGCTTTGACAGTCCTCGGCGCAAGCGTTGTCAGCGGTACCTTTCTTTTCTTACAACGCCGCATTCTTATCGGCATGTCACGCCGTGTGGAATTTGACTTAAGGCAGGACTTTTACAGGCATCTCGTCGATCAGCCGCAGTCTTTCTTCCAGGAACACCGCACTGGAGACTTGATGGCGCGCGCCACAAACGATCTCGGAGCAGTACGCCAGCTGGCCGGGCCGATGATCATGTACACCCTGCAGACGGTCTTCGTCGTGCTGATCGTCCTGCCGCTCATGTTGCACATCAACTGGTGGTTAACGCTGCTGCTCTTCGTCACGATGCCGCTGGTGTCGTTGACCGTAAAGTATTTTGGCCAACAGGTTCACGTTCGCTTCGAGAAGATCCAGGATTTCTTCGCGCAGATCACCGCACGGGCACAGGAAAACATCAGTGGTGTGCGTGTCGTCAGGGCTTACGCACAGGAACAGGCAGAGATTGAAGCCTTCAACACTTTGAATTGGGAGTATGCGGAGAAGAATCTCGGTCTGGTGAAAATTGATGCATTAATGCGACCGCTGATGCAATTCTTGATTGGTATTGGATTCGTTTTGATCATCTGGGCGGGTGTGCCGCTCGCAGTTAGCGGTCAGATCACCGTCGGCGAATTCACTGCTTTTAATCTTTACCTGGCGCGGCTCATCTGGCCCTTGATTGCGCTTGGCTACGTCGTCAATCTCTACCAGCGAGGCACAGCTAGTTTGAAACGGATGAATGCGATTTTCGCAATTAAGCCAGCAATCGCTGATAAACCGAGTGTGACTACACAACCACCCATCGTAGGCGAGATCGAATTTCGCAATCTCACCTTCAGCTATCACCCACACACTGAGCCTGTGCTGAAGAACATAAATCTGACGATTGCACCTGGCGAGTCAGTGGCATTCGTCGGTCGCACCGGCAGCGGCAAATCAACTTTGGTCAATCTGCTTCCTCGAGTAATTGAGGCCCAGGAACAAACGGTCTTCGTAGATGGCATTTCGGTACGTGACTATCCTTTGGCTCAACTTCGCGCCAGCATCGGTTATGTTCCGCAGGAGACTTTTCTGTTCAGCGATACCCTCGCAGAAAATATCGCATTTGGCGTAGAGCACGCTGAACGAGCCGAGGTTGAGTGGGCAGCAGAAATCGCTGGATTAACTGATGACATTAGGTCATTCCCCAATGGATTTGAAACACTGGTCGGTGAGCGCGGCATAACTCTTTCTGGCGGACAGAAGCAACGTACCGCGATCGCCCGCGCCGTGTTGCGCGAGCCAAGGATACTGATACTCGACGACGCGCTCTCATCAGTGGATACCTACACCGAGGAGAAGATCCTTAATCAATTACGCGGTGTGATGAGAGAGCGAACCAGCCTGATCGTTTCACATCGTATCTCGACTGTGAAAGACGCCGACCTGATCTGCGTGCTGGATGAAGGTCGAATCATTGAACGAGGCACGCATGAGGAACTCTTATCGCTCGGCGGCGAGTATGCCGATCTTTACGAGAGACAGCTTCTCGAAGAAGAGCTCGCGGCAACCTAAATCATTGCCAATTGCCAATTGCCGATTGTCAATTGGAATGCTGAACCATATTGCATGTTATTTTCGTTCTTATAATTTTCGGTTCTTTATAACTGGCTGACTATTGAAGCCGGTTATTAATCAGACCAATTGACAATGGGCAATTGGCAATTGGCAATGTTCTATGTCATCCGCGGTAAAACAGTTTCACGAAGAAGAAGCAATCGGAAAGACGTACGATCTTCAGGTCGCACGCCGCTTGTCGCGCTATCTGCGTCCTTATCTCAAACTGCTGATCCCGTCCCTTCTCCTTACCTTGGTCCTGAATCTGCTCGGAGTCCTGCAGCCGAAGTTCACGCAGTACGCGATCGATTGGTACATCTTGCCGGGAATCACTCAGGGTGTGATCTGGTTGGTCGCACTCTTCGTCGGTGTGCAGTTTCTTCGCTTCCTTCTCTCTTATTTGCAGACGGTCCTCCTAAACACGGTTGGGCAGTACGTAATGTTCGATATCAGGCGCGAGCTTTACGACAAACTGCAGCACCAGGAGATTGCTTATTACGATCGTAACCCAGTCGGGCGCATCATGACGCGTTTGACTTCAGACGTTGATGCGCTAAACGAACTCTTCACTCAAGGCTTCACCGATGTACTTGGGGATGTAGTGATGATCGTTGCGATCATCGGCGTGATGCTTTGGATGGACGTGAGGTTAACGCTTGTCACTCTTCTGACCGTGCCAATGTTGTTTGCCGCAACGACATGGTTTCGTAAGGGTGCTCGACGTGGCTACGACATGGTACGCACTCGGCTTGCTCGCATTAACGCTTTCCTACAGGAGCACGTAGCGGGCGCCCAAACGGTCCAGATCTTCAACGCTGAAAAGAAATCACTCAATCGCTTCCAACAGATCAATGAAGACTATCGCAACGCCAACATCGAAACGATCTTCTTCTACGCAGTCTTCTTTCCGCTCGTAGATTTCATTGGCGCGGTTGGAATCGCACTGATCATCTGGTATGGCGGGTATCGAGTGCTGCAGAACACTCCAGGACACACCGTTCTGACACTCGGTGCGCTTGTTGCTTTCATCCAATATTCTGGCTTTCTCTTTCAGCCCATCCGCGACATATCCGACAAATACAACGTGCTGCAGTCCGCGGTTGTCGCTTCGCATCGCATCTTCAAAACTTTGGACCTTCCAATTGCGATCACCACTCCGGACAAGCCACTGCGTACTGGCCGCGCACAAGGCACCATCGAATTCGAGAACGTTTGGTTCGCCTATAAAGATGAAGACTGGGTGTTGAAGGACGTATCGTTCAGGGTCGAGCCGGGTCAGTCTATTGCGCTTGTGGGCCACACTGGATCAGGCAAGACCACGATCACCAATCTGCTAATGCGTTTCTATGATGTACAGCGTGGGCGAATACTTTTAGACGGAACAGATTTGCGGGATTGGGAGCTCAGTTCGCTGCGACACAATTTTGCCGTGGTGTTGCAGGACGTATTTCTCTTTAGTGGAACCGTAGAAGGTAATATTCGGCTTGGGCGCGAAGATATATCTGAAGATCGTGTTAGCTGGGCTGCTCGAGAAGTTCACGCTGACAAGTTCATCAATCGCTTAAAGGGCGGCATGAGAGCTGAAGTCAAAGAGCGCGGCGCCGGACTATCGGTCGGACAGAAACAATTGATTTCATTCGCGCGCGCGTTGGCCTTTGATCCGGCACTCCTAATCCTCGATGAGGCCACGAGTTCGATCGATACTGAAACTGAGCAGTTGATTCAACAGGCAATCGAGCGCGTGATGCGTGATCGAACCTCGATTGTGGTAGCTCATAGACTGTCCACAATTCAGCGCGCGGATCGCATCATCGTTATGCATTACGGAGAAATCCGTGAACAGGGAACGCACCAGGAGTTGCTTGCGGAACGCGGGCTCTACTGGATGCTCTACAAGTTGCAATACTCCGACACGTCTCGTCCACAACCAGAAACTCTACAGCGCGACGAAGAGACGATTCGGCCGACGGCCACTCGCTTGCAATTTAGCGAGTAAGCTCAACCC
>JBKPAL010000111.1:0-10271 GCA_046726395.1 Acidobacteriota bacterium | reverse complement strand
CGGTCGGTTCAGGCATAGCGGCGATGTCATCCGAAATGAATTCCATCTTTTGACGCAGGCGGCGGCGGATGACCGTGTCGTCCTTGTCCAGACCTAACGCCATCGCTTCGCGGCAATAGACCTCCTCGCGTACAAGGTCCCGGACAAGTTCCGCCAGTTCTTCAGACGTGGGTGGGCGCTGCCATGCTTTCGCGAACCCGGACACAAGGTTTTCGATCTGCCCCTGCGTCACGGTGATCTTCCTAGGCCCATCGCTGGAGCCCGATTTGGACACAAGACCGTAGGCGATGAATAGCACCGCTCCCAACAGGAGGAAATGCACCAATGGTTCGCGCACAATTGTTTTCATGTGTGCAGCCTTTCTTAATTATTTCGCCGGGGTGTACCAGATCGGCGAGGTGTAAGCACGCTCCTGAAGTTTCATCGTGGAGCCGGCCAGCGGCTTGATCCCGAAGCGTTTTGCGTCGTAAGCGGTCCAACGTGGCGTGGGAATCTCCAGCACGCGCACGTAGTAAAACGCGCGCTGTCTGGCGTCGAAGTTCGGGTCTTTCCAAACGGTGATCAATTCCGGATCGCCAATCGTGTTGGACCAGGTGGCGTTTTCAACGTCCACTGTGTCGCCGACCGGTGGCAACTTGCCGTTCGCGCCCAGCTTGCGCTTATCCGCGTCACCCCAGACGACGTCATAGACCTGCTCGTGAACTTCGCCCCTGGCATCGATCCATCCTTTGACGACCTGGATGCGATCGAGATTCGCGCCCATAGGATCTTTCAATGCGGCGACGAGGAAGGTCGGGGACTTGCCGGTGGGAGCGTCGCGCAGATCACCGCCCATGGGAACACCCTTGGAGTAGCCGATGGCGGCGGGCAAGCGGTTGGTCGCGTCGGCCCGCTCGAAATCCCAGCCGCCGAAGAACCGCACGGTCATGCGCGGGCCGGTCGTGGCATATGTCTCGCGGCGCTGCATCGCGTCGAAGATCGCCGCGCGGGTGTTCTCGTTCGCCCATACAGCGGCATAACCCGAGGCGGAGACTTCCCAATCCATGATCGTCACGCCGGTCTTTGGATTCTTAATGAAGGTCTTGGTCAGACGCTCGGGACTGGGTTCCTGTGGCGTGGTCTTGCCGAAGAAGTTATCTTCCTCTATCGCGGTGAGACCCGTATGCGCGTCGCTGCTGCCGATGAGGCCAAGCTTGTAGGGATTCACGCCGAGCACCGATTCAAGCTTGAGACCGTTCTTCAGCGCGGAGCGCGCATACTCGAACTCCAGCATGTCCTTCGACTTTGCCACACTGCCGTCGAGGTTGCCCTTGTCCCAGATTTCAAAATTGGCGAACTCATCATTGGGCGACAAGTAAGGATGCGCCTCGCCTGCGCCCTTGGTCTGGGTGACTTCGTAAAGCCGCTCCCACTTGTTACGCGTCTCCACATATTCCCGGTCAATCTTTTTACCGAACGCTTCGACGATGGGGAACATCCGGCCGTTACTTAAATTGCCATTGTGGGCGATGGCGAGCACTTCGCTGCCGGTCTTTTGTTCGGTCGCCGTCATCCATTTCCATAAATCCTCGGGATTATCGCTGCCGAGTGGCGCCATGGTGGTGAACGGCTCGACTAGACTGGCCTTCGCACCATTCTCGCGAAACAGGATGTTGCGGTGAAGGTTGTTGCCGCCCGTGTTCGAGGTCCACTCGAACCCGATGAACGCCGTGAAGTGGCCCGGATCATTGAACTCCTCCGCCGCGTTAATAGTATCCTGCCAAGCGGACCGATATGCGCGCGTCCCCGGAAGTGGGAACCCCTGAGGCATCCTTCCCTGCCCGAAACTGACGATGATATCCATCGCCGCCTCGGCGCCATGACCAGACTTGATCTGGTCATACCACTTCCGGCCCTGCGGTGTGGCCAGCAACTCCTGATCGCCGCCCATCAACTGCGGGAAGAATCCAAAGCCGTCGGAGTGATCCGCCACGACGAGGAAGTCGAGTGGCCGGGACAACTTGGCCGGTTGGCCGTTCGAAGCGGTGATCTCCTCGCCCCGGGCGAAACGATAGGCCTCCCTTGGTCCAAGTCGGCAACCGAAGGCGCCCGCGTCCATCGAAAACGAAGTGTGCAGGTGCGTGTCGCCGAAGAGCGGCCGTGTAGGAAAATTTCGGCCCACGTAAGGCGAGTAAGACGGCTTGTTGGGGAAAGATTTTTCTGCGGTCGCTTTGTCGAGCGTACCGGCATCCGTTGGCATTTGCTGTTGAGCCCCGACTCGCAGCCAGACCAGGCCTCCGGCCAGTCCCGCGCATAGCAGTGCGCCTGTTATGAGCTTACGGGCGTGTTTTGATTTCATCGGTCGAATCCTTTCGTTGTCATTAGTCTCAATTAACCTCGATCTCACCGGGCCATCGAGTCTTGTCGACCGTGGAGCGCGCCACCCAGCGGCCTGTCCACGACTGCGCAGTCACACCCTTGGCAGCTATATCCAAATCTCATCCTTGATTCGCTTTTGTCTCATTCGGCGCGTGGGCCAATTAAGAAGGCTTGAGGGTTAGCGATGTTCAATCCTCTAAAATTTAGCCTGAGTCTAGCGACTAACAGGCAAGCCATATAGCTGTCAGTTTTGACAGTGCAAGTCCTTGCCTGGAATTCATAACCCTGGATCTCAAAGGGTCTAGCACAGAATCCTTTATAGGTAACGAAATCGAGTTCTCGTCCCGGTTCGCAGAGACCCTGGGCCACTCGAGTATTAAGGTGATGGGCCTATATCAGGTTGGTGCGAAAACAAACCGCCGGAATCAACAACACCGCGCGGGTAAGGCTAATTTGAATAACCGATGTACTCGTAATGTACGCGCGAGGAGTTTTTACGGGCTGCTTTTGAATGTCGCGAAGGTATTGAGCGGGATGGTGGCCAGGGACGGAATCGATCGCGAAGGGCGCCGACGCGAATCGACTCGAACGATACCGCCGGATAGGCCCAAAGGTAGGCTTGCACGGCCCGCTGATAGTCCATTTCGTCAAAGAGCTTCTGCGTGGTTTCCGCTGTCGGGAATCCATTCTCGAAGTTCAGTTTGCCGAGGCGTGTCTCGGTCGTCTGCGCCTGCGTGGGTCCCGATGGCTGCGTCTGCGTGCAGGCGGTCATTGTGGTGACGATGATCGCCAGCCCTACGGCAGCGGTGATGAGGGTTTTTAGGTATTTAGTTTTCATGCTAGTTGGTCTACGGGTCGTTGATTGGTCCGGGTATTTCACTCGGCTCTCTTCAGCTTCGGACACTTTCCACTGAGCGCCGATTCTTTGTTCCAGTTGAGGCGCATGATCATCGAGAACGGTACTGTCGCAGTCCCACTCCGGCGAGGCGGCCCGGTCCTGTAGTCATCTAATTTGGACCATCAGGTTATTGCTTTTCAGGCTGACTGCCATGTCAAATCCCACGGAGCAACCGCGCAGATGGGCCAGAGAACCCTCGCCGCGAAGATTCAAATCAAACTTCCGAATCTTCTTTCGCCAGATGTTGCGCATCGCCCGGCTTGGCGGCACGCTTGATGTTTAGAGGAAATGGCACGCATTCCATCGTCTCTAATGACCAAGAATTTGTATGAAGCATCGGTTCGGTTCCGCAGACTACAGATCGCCTGAATGATTGCTAACTGTCAGTTGTGACAGTTTCAGTCTCCACAAACTCAATGGTGATCAGCCGACTTGAAGCTGCGCACCTAGTTTTCGGATGGGGGTTCTTGCATTTCTAACCGCGCCGTCGCTTCGATTTCCAGAACCGTTTCCTCGATAAACCTCACGAGTTCTTCCGCTGAGCGGAAGCTTTCCGAGCTGCCACTATCGACATACTCCACCCTACCCTCAAATTTGCTGGGGTAGACGTCGGCCTCTGAGGAGAGGTGTATTGCTAAGCTGCGCGCATGGTTGCGGCCTATAGATAAGTCAGAGGCAGTTGCGTGAAGGCGTGGTGAATTTTGGTAAATCTTAGAAGGTGGCGGCCGAATAAATTGGGCGCTTCTCCCAGCGGCTGGCGCACAGAACTAGCAAGAACCGCTCGAGGATTTGGCTAAGCTTGTTGCTTTTCTTTTGGGCCATAATTACCTCCGTCAGAACATCACATCCCGAGAGGGGGCATCACGGACTTCGTTTGGCTCCACTTTCGGGTAGGGCGGGAGAGTCTGAAACGCGGACTAGCGCCTAAAATCTGCAGATTATATTTGTAGCCGTGTCTGGGAGTTTGGTCGGAGCGAAATGTCGACGACGAAGGAGATCGAAGCAAGATAGGAAAGCTACTGGGACAGTTTGAATTTCAGCCAGATTTGAGTGCGTGTAATGTTCTAGCATACGGACAAGCTATTCCGCACTGTGATCTTTCTCGTCCTGCGGATCATCCTTTTGACCGTCCAAAGTATCTTTGAGAAATAGTGGAGTTTCGAATTCCTTCTGGATTATTTCCTTGACCGGTTCGTTGGTCTCTTTGCCACTCAACCCTTGACCGAGTTCATAACCGGCTTGCCAGTACTTCGTGTCTTCAGAATTGAGTCCAGCCTCAACTCCTCGCATGAACTCGGGCGAATTCGCATCCACATTGGTTTGTTTGTTCTCGCTCATAGTAGCTTCCTTTGAATTAATTAGATCCTGCCAAAAACGAAACAGAGTCTACTTGTCCTGGTGTTACCGTTCATTGGTCTACCGTAGCTCTGATCGCGTTCGAAATATTTCTACCTCGAGCCGCAATTGGAATCTGGTGCAGCAGACGGTTGAGAAGGCTCCTCAATTGATTGAAGTTGTCCGGCCGAGTGACATGCACATTTTGACCGATCGCGAGTTCCTCGCCCTCACCAATCTCTTCAATGCAGAAGACCACAATGGGCACATTCTCTCCAACCTCCGCACGTTCACGGATACGACGCCCAGCAGTTATTACCTCCCGCGGCAACCCGGCAAGGCTCACCAGAATCAGATCGGGACGCTGGTGCCGCGCGCTCTGTATCGCGTCTCGCTCGTCTCTGGCTACCGCTACGAGATAGCCATCTGCATTCAAGAGCTTTTCAATGCCGTCACGGGTCTCTTGAACATCCTCCACTACGAGGATGATCTGGGGAGTGTCAATTTCTCTAATCATTAAAGCGCTTTCTCGTTCATCATTTCGATTTACGGTCGGATCAGTGTCTGACCATCATGACTCTGCAGCATTACGCGGTAGTACGCTGAGCAGCACTGACGTGCTTGATCGCCTTCGCCAGCCCCAGAAGTTGCATTACGCGAATACCCCACCAGTTGAGATCAATCTCGTACCACGCAAGTCCATGCCTCGCCGAGGTTGGGTGAGCATGGTGATTATTGTGCCAGCCTTCGCCAAAGGTCAGCAGCGCCACCCACCAATTATTCTTAGAATCATCCTGGGTAAGGAAGCGGCGCGAGCCCCACATGTGTGTAGCCGAGTTAACCAGCCATGTCGCATGCAAGTTGAAAGTGACCCGGAAGAAAATACCCCACATCAGATATGGCCAACCGCCGAACACGAGCAATCCTATGCCAAGTAGAACCAGCGGCACCCAATAAAGGCGATTGAGCCACACATGAAATCTGTCCTTCACCAGGTCGGGAGCATAGTGCTCCACGACCGAAGGTTCATACTGCTGGGCAGGGCCCGTTAACATCCAACCGATGTGTGACCACCAGCCACCATCGCGCGGTGTGTGTGGATCACCGGGAACATCCGTATGTGCGTGATGAATGCGATGTGTTACGACCCAAAGGATGTGGCCGCCTTCAAGCGCGAGCGTGCCGCAAAGGGTGAGAAAATACTCGACCAGCTTTGGTGTCTTATAGCTGCGATGCGTCAACTGCCGGTGAAAACCTATACCGACGCCCAAGCTCGCGGAAATCCACCACAACGCAATCGCGACCGCCAATGCGCGCCAATTGAACATAAAGAGTGCCGCCACAGCACCAAGATGAAACAGTCCAACGAAAATGGCGGTGTGCCAGTGAAAGCCCTTCGCTTGTTCCTCAATAATTGCTTCATTGCGCATTGTGAACTCTTTCTCGTCTTTGACGGGGTAAACACAAATCTAAATCCAGCTGCAAATGTACAGATGAAATGCTCAGCGTTCCGTGCGACAACACACATACGCAAAGTAGCTTCGTTTTGACATTTAATCACTAACTTCAAGCTATATGGGGTATTGCGCACCGACGATTATCGTTGCCCGTTGTGTGATGAAGAGATGCGAATGAATGTTCGCGGGGTCACTGGCATGAAAGTTAATTGGGGCCGGCAGAAATAATGAAACCGTTCGCTGGATCTGAGCCGTGGTTCCCAGCACACGCACAACTTCCCCTGCTAATGAGTAATCCCGACGAACATCAGACTGTCTCGGGAAATGGCAATAGCATCACCGGCACTCGCTCTTCTACGCTTTCTCAAAGTGAGTCTGGTAATTGAGAATTGATGGGCAAAGCGTTGACGGGAATTCAGGGGCTATCTGCGGGGTATCATTGAAGCGGATAGACAAAAAACTATGTTTCAGCAATTCACGCTATGCATTGAAGAAGAGTTTCAGATTGTCGATCCTCACACCCGCGACTTGCGTTCGCACGTACATGAAAATTCTCACAGAAGGCAAAACGCTGCTAGGCGAGCAAGTGAAACCAGAGTCTGGTCGCGAGGGTCAACAAGCTTCTTGATCAAAAAATCTGACCTTCCGGCTTCATCACAAAATACTGATCGAGGAAAACAAATGGCGGGCCGTTTACGAGCTTGATGGCATGGCAAGGAAGTGCAGAGACGGGATCTCATTCGTGAACTTCTGGAAGTTCGTCGACGGTGTCATTGGCTACCTCGGCTCGCGTAAAGAGATTGACCACATCTAAACAATTCGTGAGCGCGGCACTTCAGCCGACGAGCAGCTTAGAGTCTGGCGGGATACGGGCGACGTAAAAGCGTTGTGGACCATTTGATTGAGAGTACCTTGGAGAATATTCCGTAATGCCCAGAACGGCGGCGGCATGAGACCAAGTTATGCCGTCATAACTTCTGTGACGCCGACGCTCTCAACGCTTCACGTAATGCCTTCTCGCTTTTGGTGCAACTCGAGTTCAGGCCGCAGTCTTCGCACGGGCCACCTCTGGCTCGCCAACCAGTTCCTCAAAGAGCGTCCGGTAGTGAATCATTGCCTGGCGCAGATCTTCTGTGTTGGCTTGCCCCTTTGTTTGACGGAGCGCGATTTCGTGGGCCGTCCGGTAATTCTCAAGAACCAACGGATGGTCCACGGAGATATCTGCCGCCCGCTGTTCAAAGTCACTTACCGGATAACCACGTGTGGACATCACATCGCCTAGTAGCTGGTCGGCCTCTGTCACCGCACCTCCGGGGCCATCGACGAACCGTGCCTCTACCCTGCGCCACGACTCTACGAAGCGCGCTCGATCACCTGAAGCGAGCGGTCGGATGTTCAGACTCTCCACTCGTGCTGTGCGCTCTTTCAGCCCGGCTTCCGCATGGCGCCGGTTGCCGTCTTCCTTCACAGCGCGGTCGTATTCAGAGCCCCCAAACTGGGCGCGCAATCTTTCTGATCGACGCTTTCGAAGAAAAAGCCACGCAGTGATGCCTGCAACCACAATCACGACAAGACCAATGATTAAGGCTAATTCTGTGGTGCTCAATGTTGTTATGTTCATTACCTACCTCCAGTTCTGTACCACTCCCCACTTAACTCTAAGCCGGAAGCTTGCGAGGGGAAATCTTTTTCAGTCTCCCGCCTTCTCTTGAAGAGGCCCCTTGGCTTGGTCCAAGCCACCCCGAAAATCTCCGTTCGCGTCTCAAAACCTACTGCGCGCGAACTTCCTACGCTCTGCGAAAGGGTCTTAATCTCGCCAAACCACCTTGGTGTGTCTTTCGCGAGAACCACAGCTCAGACCATCCGTCGTCGGCCAGCGACCAGGTTGTATACCAAGACGATCGCAGCTACTAAGAGCAAGAGATGAATCAGGCTTGTGCCGCCGCCGACCCCGAAGCCGAACCCCAATAGCCACAAGACCAGCAAGATTACCAATATTGTCCACAACATGATTTGCTCTCCTTTTTGTTGAAGCTGCGCCCAGACAGCTCCTTGAACGGACGGTTTATCAGCCCGAAATGACAATCTGATTGTCGACTGACTTCACGCCTCGCACAGCCTTTACTATCAGCTCAGCCTTCGCCTTTGCGGCTGCGGAATTGACTGTTCCCGTTAAGACGACTCGCGCGTCCGTGATAGTCATAATCACTCCAGCCATATTCGAATCCTCGGCCAACCTCTTTGTGGCAATGTCCTGCATGTTCGCGTCATCATTCGCGCTTGTATTCTGTCTCTGGCTTGGTTCGGCAGGTTGCTGAATGATTACAGGAACCTGTTGCGCCGGTTGCTGAATGATCACTGGTGCTTGCTGCGCCGGTTGTTGAACTATCGGAGCCGGTTGCTGTGCCTGGCTGGCCACTTCCAGGTTCGCGTTCCTGTTTGCTGATTCATTAGCGTTCCGGTTGCTGACTATGTAGAGAACGATGGCTATAGCCGCAATAGCGATCACCGCAACGATAGCAATTGTGCCCGTTGAAGAGCGCGGTTCTCGCGGGCCTCTCTCTGTTCTTTCGGTCACAACCTCGCTGCGCTGGTAAGGCCTATTGACTACGACCCGCTTCTGTACCGTCTCTTCATTGGAATCCATAAATTTCTCCTTCTTGAAATCGCCTCATTATGGAACGTGGGCATTAGGTCACCCCGCGCCTCCATTTACTAAGGCCATCCCTTGGCAAGCACAAACGGCACAAGTAAGGAGGGTCGTTGGCTGGTCTCGAGTGTCGAGAGTGATTCGTCTAAAGAACGACCACAAATGAGTTTACGCTCAACAAATTGGCGGTCTGTGCGTCAGCACACATAGGAGGAAGGCACTGAGGAAGGAATGACAGGACAGCCGGTGGTGCTAAAGGGTGGGATATTTCGGGACCTTATCTTTTTAGTGCGGACACGTGTAGATGAAAACAGGAGTCGCCCAGCTACTTTTTCATTGTTTTCTCCCAGTCGCTATGTGTGCTAACGGACAGACCCCGCAACAGAAGCCCTTTACTCTGGTCCATCCAACCTAAGGGCCACTGCTCGGAAACGAGCAACACCGAAAGGCTTCCCCAATGCGATCCACAAAAGGACGTATCCTCTGTACTGAGGATGATGTTGATACTCGCGAGCTGATTGATTTTGTCCTAACCCAATATGGCTTTGAGGTAGTCTGCTCAGCAAGCAACGTTCAGGCTATCGATCTTGCAAAAAGCCAAAACTTTGATCTCTATCTGGTCGACAACTGGATGCCTGGTCTTTCCGGCACGGAACTTACCGAAAAGTTACGGCAGTTCGATCTGAAGACACCCGTTCTCTTCTACTCAGGAGCGGCGTACGAGACTGACCGGGAAGCAGCTCGCGTTTCGGGTGCTCAGGGATACTTGGTTAAGCCCGCAGACGGCGACCAGTTGATAGCCGAAGTGACACGACTGATCGCGGAATCCAAAACCACCTCACCTGTCGAGATCGCTTACCGGCGGAGGAGGGTGGCGGGCGGATACACAAAAGCAAAACAGGAGGAAATACAATCATGAAAACACAAATTTCAATCATTAAATGTCCGCCGTGTTTCTCCTGTACAGCCTTGTTCCTCACCTTGTCAGTGTAGGATTCTAACGGGTTTCACTCTCATAATTTCCAGTTCAAAATCAAGATTGCATGAGTCGTTTTGCAAGGGTGGAGACGGGCTGAGTAAGGGCGGTAACGTTTGCCGTGAGAGAGTCGCCCCGCTCTTTCCAGTTTTAAAATATCTCAGCGAGCATTGTCGCGAACTTGTCGCGCCGGACAAGAAGGATGACGATCCAAATCGCGGTTGAGGAGCCAAGTTAAGAATTCGCGGTGCTGAATACCTTGAACCGAACGTTACCTTGAGGCGTTTCAACAAACGCATTCGGGCAAAAGCATGATGTGGGCGACACGAGGTTGGAGAATCAGCGGGTGGCGATGGAAGACGTTCGCTAAGCATCTCTGGACGAAAGTCAACACGGACGACATGCTTAACCGTGCCGCCATTCTTTCCTTCTACTTCCTGCTCGCGCTCTTTCCGTTACTGCTCTTCCTGACGGCTCTCTTGGGTTACTTCGCCGACCCTGGAACGGAGTTGCGCCGCAATCTGCTGACTTATCTGAGCGCAATTGTGCCCGTCTCCGCTTTTGACCTGATCAACACAACAGTTGACGAGATCAGTC
>JBKPAL010000110.1:0-5233 GCA_046726395.1 Acidobacteriota bacterium | reverse complement strand
GGCTCCGCCCTTCCGATAAGGTCAAGGGTAGTTTTTCGGCTCCGCCCTTCCACGCGAATGCAAGTAAATTTCAGCGCCGCGGTAAAGAGTTCGCAAAGAGGGCGAAGCCCAAACTCTACGCGTCGACCTTACCGGAAGGGCGGAGCCACTTCCTCAAGTCCAGAAGGCAAAGCCCCTGACCATCGACCGCTGACCACTGACCACTGATCACTGACTACTGACTACTGACCACGGACAATTGACCACGGACCACGGACAATTGACAAAGATCATGGACCTAAGACCCAAGACCAGTCTCACCTAATCACCTCATCAATCAGCGCAGTCAGCGCGTTGTCCTGCAACATTTGGTTCCTTTGCAGCTGACCATGTAAATCACATCCAAACACTGCATGCGAGACCACAAACGTTGTCGCCCTGCCTCCAGAAGATCTCGGTGCGAACAGGTTGTGTCCCATCAAAGACTCTCTTGTAACTCGACCATCACCTGGTGCGTACATCGCTTCAGTCACTTCCTGCTTACTGACGCGACGACCACTGGAAGTGCGAAATTCTCGCGGCCGAATTAACGTCAGCCAATTGCCTTTCTTGTCGCGCAACAACACTGGTGCATAGAGCGTCTCCTCACAATCACCACCAACACCGAACAAAGCAACGGGCGGCTCAACGGGTGACGGTGCATCTAAGGCCTCATGAAAGCCTTTAGCTCGCTTCAAAACCGCCGCCAGGTAAGCGTCCAGACTCTCGAGCCTAGATTCACCGTCCTGAGCCGCAGGTACTCCGTTCGTGTTGTGTGAGTATTTCCTGCGGAATTCCGGATCGGCAATTACGGACCAACCATACTGTTTCCAAGTTTCGGCGTTGTACAGATCTATTGGAATCGGCTTGAGATCCTCGTTCAGAAACTTCTTGGTGTTTCCGTGCGGTAATAATTGAAAGAGTGCGGGCGAAGTAAACGCGTCCTCCGCCGTTAACTTATTAAGTAATGGTACGCGTCGTCTCAAACCTTCGGTGATTGAATAGCCAAACAGCAACGTAGCAAACGCATCAGCTGATCCTTCATTAGGCACACCGAGCATGACGATCTTGCTGATGTGTGCAGCGCCGAGCCAATTTGGCTGAATAGGCGAGCCATCGGCGGGTAGATCGTGACCTCCGTACATTGCCGCGTACCTAGCTATCAAACCGCCCATTGAATGGGCCAGCACATTAAACTTCAGATCAGGACGATTGAGCTTCGTTTTGAGTTTCTCAATGCGGCTTATCAACTCGCGCGCGTTCTCAACGTTGTCGCGCCTCCAGTCGTACGCAAACACATAAAAGGTGTCACGATCTCCATCGACCGTTGGATTATTCCAATCGCCTTCACGATAGCCGCCGAAACGTCGCAGAGCCTCGAGCAGATCTCGATAGACATAAACCTCGGGCACTAGCTTTCCAAAGCGGAGTGTCTCGATGATTTTGCCTGGGACAAGACTGTCGCGGTTGCGAGAGAGATCCGGCGAGATTGGCAAGCTTGAATCGGCTTCATCAGAACGAAATATAGAAGGCCAGTCGACTGCGCCTGTTCGAGAGTTAATCAGCTCTGTGCCGAGCACTCCAGGAATGACAATTACCGGGAGCTTTCCCTTTTTCTCACGGGCTCCTGCAAAGATGCGCTGAAGATTCGGTGTTCTTTTGGGCGAGATGCAGCCGCTCAGCAACAGCAGCGTGGAGAGGACGGCTGCAACGGCGACTGGGAGAGATCGCTTAAGACGTGTTTCGTTTACCAAGGGCAGTAAAAGTTTGAAAAGTTTGCCAATGAGCTTCGTAAAAGCAACGTTTGCGCGCTGTCTTAACGGTCACGCGTGTCCAGGAATTGGTCTAATCATCAGAAGGTGGTGACCACTTGCGGTTAATTAAGCTCGCCACGAAACCCGCACCAAAGCCGTTATCGATGTTCACTACAGTAACATTCGAAGCACAAGAGTTGAGCATGCCGAGCAGCGCGGTTACACCGCCGAACGATGCGCCGTATCCGATACTTGTTGGGACTGCAACAACCGGAACGGAAACTAGACCACCAACAACAGAAGGTAATGCGCCTTCCATTCCCGCAACAACAATCGCAACGCGAGCGCGCTGTAATAAAGTTCTCTCAGCCAGGACGCGGTGAATGCCGGCCACGCCAACATCCCATACTCGCTCGACTGAATTCCCCATGACCTCGGCAGTAAGAGCTGCCTCTTCCGCAACTGGAATATCACTCGTTCCCGCAGTCACGACAGCAATCGAACCAACACCAGTCTTCGTGTGGTCCCTTTGAATGCGAATGACGCGAGCCGCGGCGTGCCACTCGGCATCGTTTGCAACGTTCCGCACCTCGCCAAACGTACCTTCATCGGTATGAGTTACGAGAACATTGGGTGACCGTTTGGTCAAGCGCTCGACAATGCCGACCACTTGTTCGCGCGTCTTGCCTGCTCCGAATACGACCTCTGGAAATCCTTGCCGTCCCGCCCGTGCATGATCGACGCGTGCATAGCCGATATCCTCGTAATGAAGATCGGTAATGAGTCGCGCTGCGTCGCATGTGTCCAACTCTCCACTTTTGTAAGCGGTGAGCAGCCGTTCAAGTTCACTTAAACCCATATTGGTCCCTTAAAAATCATTCTAGCAGTAAGCCATTGAACCGCACGAGCAAGGTCGAATCTCTTTATGCACCTGGTGTTCGTCCCATGTTCATGGGATTTCGACAAATCAATCGTTCTGGAGCCCATGGGCCTTATGCAAAAAGTCTTGTAGGTAGTGCCTATGAGAATCGTCAAGACAGGGAAGCGACAACATCGACAGACGCCAGGTCGTCGTTCTCTAATTTCGGGACGTGCGTAGATATCTTCGCGCCTGGATACGGCATTCTCTCCGCATGGTTCTCATCAAACACTGCCACGGCGACGTTAAGTGGAACTTCGATGGCCTCACCCCATGTGGCTGGCGTCGCAGCGCTCTATAAGCAAGCTAATCCGTCAGCCTCGGCGACAACTATCCGCAACGCGATCGTCAACAACGCGTCAACAAATAAGATAACCAACGTTGGCACAGGATCCCCCAATCGGTTGCTGTACTCTTTGTTTTTCTAACTGACGATGATGAGTACTTGGATAGGCGGGCCGCAAGCCCGCCTTTTTTTGCTCTCAGACTTTTCAGATGAGCCTAGATCGTTCTGTTTAGCCCGCTTGCGATAAGGGTTAGCGACAAGTAACATCAACATGGCAGATTCAGATGGAATTCACAGTTGCAATTACCGGAGCTTCAGGCTCGCTGTATGCTCAGCGCTCCCTCATTCATCTCGCCGCCAGCGGCGTAGTCGACCGAATAAATCTCGTCATCTCTACTGCAGCCGAGAAGGTAGCGAAGGTTGAAACCGGAGCTGATCTATCGAGCGATGAAAACATCAACGCGTGGATTGGTTTGCCTCGTGGTTCCAGGCTCGTTCGGCTACATCGGATCGACAACATAGCTGCGAAACCGTCTTCGGGTTCACATCCACAACAGGGAATGGTGATTGTGCCGTGCTCAATGGGGACACTTGGCGCAATTGCTTCCGGAGCAGGTACCAACTTGATCCATCGAGCGGCCGATGTGACTCTCAAAGAGGGTCGAAGGCTCGTAGTGGTTCCGCGTGAAGCACCGTATAACGCGATTCATCTGGAAAACATGTTGCGACTCGCTCGCGCAGGGGTACACATCATTCCTGCTAGTCCAGGCTTTTATCACCGTCCGCAGACCATCGTTGAGTTGGTCGATCATCTTGTATTTCGCATCCTGGACCACCTTGGCGTGCCACATTCGCCTGCCACTCAATGGAAAGGCATGAACGAGCAATCAGCCGAGTTGGCTCTCGCTGACCGCTCCTCCTCTGATTGACCACGCTTGTGTTAAGAGCTCTCCAGAACACGCGTCACACGCTCGAGATGATCAAGATCGAGCACACTCTCTTTGCGCTGCCGTTTGCTTTTCTCGGTGCTGTGCTTGCTGCTAATGGATTACCGACGTTGCGTCAGACTTGGTGGATTACTGTGGCCATGGTCGGAGCACGATCTACTGCAATGGCTTTCAACCGTATCGTCGATCGAGAGTTCGATGCCCGCAATCCCCGGACACAGATGCGAGCAATCCCGGCGGGAACTCTTCCCTTAGGTTTTGTAATCGTGTTCACCGCCATCTCAGCAGCGATTTTTTTTACTGCGGCGGCAATGCTCAATCCGTTGACGCTGCTACTTGCGCCAATCGCTATCGGCAGTGTCTTGCTCTATTCGTACACAAAGCGTTGGACGTTGCTTTCGCACCTTGTCCTTGGATGGTGTTTGTCGATTGCGCCGACCGGAGCTTGGATCGCCGTGCGCGGCACGATCGATAGCCCAGTTCCGTTGATTCTGTCATTGCTGGTTATGCTTTGGACCGCCGGGTTCGATGTGCTGTATGCATGCCAGGATTATGAATTCGATGTGCGTGAAGGTCTTCACTCCATTCCGCGCCGGTTCGGAGTTGCGCGCTCGTTATGGATTGCACGGCTTTTCCATGCGCAGGCTTTCGCTGCGTTGCTTGCGTTATACTGGATAACAAACCTGGGAGTGATCGCATTAGTAGGAGTAATTGCGACTGGGATTTTGCTCGTATATCAACATCGCCTGGTACGTGCAGATGATCTGAGTAGGTTGAATGCTGCGTTCTTTACCACTAACGCTTTCGTGAGCGTGATTCTGTTTGCGACGTTTGGAGGTGCCGTCCTCCTAAGGAATTTCAATGAACTTGTCACACGATAAAACACTGTGGGAGATAGCTGAGAAGATTGGTTCGGGTGAGCGCTTGAGCTTTGATGACGGACTCTCGCTCTACGCCACTTCCGATTTGCCGGGCCTGGGACATTTGGCCGACACCGTGCGACGCTCAAAGCATGGCGCAGTTACATACTTCAACGTAAATCGTCATTTCAATCCAACCAACGTTTGTTATGCTGACTGCAAATTCTGTGGATTTTTCCGTACGCCTCGCCAACCGGACGCTTATACGCACAACATTGAAGACAGCCTCAAAATCGCAGGTCAGGCAGTCTCGGAAGGCGCAACAGAACTACACATAACGGGAGGACTAAATACAAAACTGCCGTTTAGCTATTTCACCGATTTGCTGTCTGAGTTGAAGCGACAGTATCCCCAACTTCACCTGAAGGCTTTTACGATGGTTGAGCTGG
>JBKPAL010000109.1:0-5690 GCA_046726395.1 Acidobacteriota bacterium | reverse complement strand
CAGGGCCTTGCTGAAATGATCGCGCGCGTCCTCGAATCGTTGGAGTTGATAAAATGCAGTCCCCAAATTGTTGTAGGCAGCGGCAAAGTTCGGGTTGAGTTCAATGGCTCGGCCCAATGAAACGATCGCCTTGTTGTACTCACCTTTCTCCAGGTACGCGTTTCCTAGATCGTTGTATGCTTCCGGATAGTCTTCCTTCAATTCAATTGCTTTTGTTAGATGTTCTATAGCGTTATCCACTGAATTGAGCTGAAGATACGTATTACCAAGGTTGTATCTAAAGAGCGCGTTTTCAGGCTCAAGGTTAACAGTGCGTTTCAGGCAACTCACCGCGTCATCCAAGCGGCCTAATTGACCGTAAGCGTGACCCAAATTGTTTTCGGCCGCGGCATTATCAGAATCGATCCGCAGCGCCGCTACGTACAATCTCACGGCTTTATCCCAACGCCGAGCTCGTACTAATTGATTGGCCTCCTCAAAGTAATTGTGAGTGTTCTCTTGATCCGCTTGGACCGGCGCTTGAGTTTGAGCTGCGAGCAAGGTGCTCATTGCCATCAGCGTCGGCACTAGACCGAAGCGTACTATTTGATTTGGTTGAGGAAACACTTCTTTAACTCCTTTCGAGCCGTTGCTCCACCTTCACCAGGCGGAACTGTAGTAGGAGGGAGGTCGTTCGCGAATCGGGGGAACTACCCATTTCAAATGAGTAAAGTTACCCATTTTCCAATCTCTGATTACTTGTAAAATTAGCGGCCGATTCATGTGGATGACGAGGACCGAATGAATCAGCTGGTGCGCAACGATCTATCTGATGGGTATGCGCTCTGTTGGCGGGAAAGATTTCAGCAGTCGGTTTTAGCGTCTCAGTGTGTGAAACCGAAAGACGTTACCGGTTTCGTTTGAAGAACTGTATTTGGCGTTCGTGTCTCTTCGCTTGCTCAAGTGTATTGAAGGTTCCAAGATTTTTGCGCTTGCCGGTCTTCGCATCTACTTTGCGTGAATAGAGCCGATACTTTCCTGATTTTAGTTTTCTGATCATGTCGCGCCTCCATTCCTCTGAAGTGCATAAAATATGATCCGCTCAACCAGATGAAACTCGAATCGAGTCGAATTAGTGTTCGTTCGTGTGATTTTCTGCCCGGCTTTACGCGCTCAGAGTCAATCTGGTCTGTTGCTTCATTCACCGCTTTTGCCCTGCCAACCAGTCCATTTCTCTTAAGCCCTTCTACTCACTCTTTCTCGATATGGCCTGGCTGCGCTGGCGACGAAACTGCGCCGGAGGAACATTAAATTCTCGTTTGAATGCACGGTTGAATGCGGACTCTGATCCGTACCCCACAGCCGTCGCAACCTCAGCCACGCTGCTTTCGGTAGACTGAAGCATCTCGGCTCCCAGTCGCAGTCTCCACTGGGCCAGGTAAGCCATTGGAGACTCTCCCAGGAAATGACGAAAGCGCTCAGCTAGCCGCGTGCGAGACAGGCCGACGTTTTTTGCAAGACCAGGTATGGTCCAGGGATGAGCTGGTTCCTTATGCAGCAGCGCGAGTGCACGGCCGATCGTTGCGTCGCGTGTGCCTGCAAGCCACCCGGTCTCGTTCGCAGGGAGCGCGTTGATGTAGCGACGCAGCGTTTCCACGAAGAGTAACTCAGCGAGTTTGGCCAAGACCAAAGTACTACCGGCGTTTGCTTGATTGTTTTCTCCGACAGTAAAGCGAATAGAGTTTTCCAGCCATCGGTCAGAAGGCTCCTCTACCACATGCACCTTTAGCATTGCCGGCAAGCCCGCGAGAAAGACATCGCTCAGTCGTCGTTCGCATGACAGGTATCCACAAACGAACTTTGTTATCTCACCACCTCCACCAAAACGGACCAGTTTGAACCCAGCGGAGTCGCTTGCAAACGTACTCAGCGAGTCGATCGGCTTCTCTGGTAAACCGTTTCCTATCAGATGCGCATCTCCTCGCGGGAAGACCACGATGTCACCTGCCGTTAGTTGCTCTCGTCTTCCTCCGGGCAGGCGCGCGTATGCACGTCCCTCTGTTAACAAGTGATAGACGATCAGGTGCCCTGGTTTAGGGGAGAAGTATTGAGTCAGGCCGGTAGCGCCAGAATTACTGAGACACCAGGGGGACGAGAACTCGCCATTGAAGAATAGCGCTCCTTCGAGCTTAACGGCCTTCAGTACTTCAGAGAGCACATCCATTTTCGTAGCCTTCGTTGAGCGGGCGTTTGTGACAAGCATACGGGACGATCAATCAAGCGCTCAAGACCACCTTTGACGTAAAACAGAATCGAAAGCAGTACTGATTAAAAAGAAGGAGACCACATGAGCGCGATTGCTACAGAAATAAGGACAGACACAGATTTCCAGAAACTCAAGCTTCGTTTGAAGGATACCTGGATGGCCGGAGATTACGATCTGTTTTCCCGTTTCATGGTGAAGGATGCAGAGCTGTTCTTCCAGGGTCTTGGCGTCACACCGGGAACACGGTTGCTCGATGTTGGGTGTGGCTCAGGACAACTTGCGTTGATTGCCGCAAGGGCAGGCGCGCACGTTACTGGTTGCGATATTTCCACGAATTGGATTGAAAAAGCACGTGAGCGCGCTGCTTTCGAAGGACTCGATGTCACTTTCGAAGAAGGCGACGCTGAGTCATTGCCCTATCAGAATGGTCAGTTCGACATGGTGGTAAGTCTGATTGGTGCGATGTTCGCGCCCCGCCCGGATCTCGTCGCGGGTGAGCTTACTCGAGTGTGCCGTCACGGTGGCTTAATTGTGATGGCAAATTGGACCCCAAGTGGGTTTATCGGTCAGATGTTCAAGACGATCTCGCAGCACATCGCGCCATCCGGTATGCCGTCGCCGGTCCTTTGGGGCGACGAAGCCGTGGTGCGTGAGCGTCTACACGAAGGAATCATCGACCTGAAGTTTTCAATTCACAACTATCACTTCAACTATCCGTTTCCGCCGGATGGTGTGGTTGACTTCTTCCGAATCAACTATGGACCAATGGCACGTGCCTTCGCATCACTTGATCTAAGTGCGCAAGTCGAACTGCGAAATGACCTCGTGAGACTGTGGTCCGAAAACAACAAGGCTCTCGACGAAAGTACGAGCGTCGACGCTGAATATCTTGAGGTGATTGCGACACGCGGTTGAAGAAAGCGATGCTGACTTGCAGCCTTCCACACAACTGTTTTGAGGAAGCTAGATCAAACGCGTGGCGTTGAATCACGGATGTTACTGAGAGGGAAAAATATGTATTCACTAAGCAATCTGAACAAGCTTTCTCGGGTCGGTGAGCTCGTACCCGAGACGATGGCGGCTTTTGGCGCTTGGGACAAGTTAGCGTTGTCGGCTGGAGTGATCCCGAAGAAGTACAAGGAACTGATGGCAGTAACGGTAGCGCTGACAACACAGTGTCCGTACTGCATTGAACTGCATCGGAAAGCGGCTCTTGAATCGGGAGCAACAGAACAAGAATTCGCAGAGACGGTACATGTCGCAGCTGCACTCAGGGCAGGCGCTGCAATCACACATGGCACTCATTTGTTTGAAGGCTAGTGAGCCTCAAGCCTTGGAGTGCGGTGGCAAGCGCGACACGGCTTTGGACTGTCGTGTGTTGATTACGCGGTTTCAATTTAAAGTTGCTGTCAACACATTCCAAAGCGCCGTCGCCGCTTCGCTCTGCCGGCGCACTCCAAAGGTCATTCTTTGATACCAAGAAACGCACGCATGCGATCTAGTTCAGCCTCAAGTTCATGCTTGAACTTGCGATCCCGGGGTTGTGATCCTACGTACCCAAGCTCAACATTCAGTTCGCCATTTTTTACTGAAACATTACCCCAACCGATCACGCGATCGCGCCAGAGGAGAGGCATTGCGTAATACCCGAGCTTGCGTTTCGCTGCAGGAGTATATGCCTCGAAGCGGTATACCCATCCCCACAGCATCTCGAAGCGCCAGCGATCATGCACCAGTGGATCGAAAGGCGCCACTAAACGCACAGAGTCGAGACTCGCACGGCTCCTCACATCCTCATTCGTGGGCCAGTACCAATCAACTCCATCAATCTTCATATGTGATAGACGTTCCTTGGCGCGTCGCATGGCGTTCGGCAACTCCGCCCGCCACTGCGGGGCAGCATGACGCAGCCGGCGCAAGTAGAACGCGAGGCTTGGTCCAGGTAGCGGCGCATAGATGCGAACAACGATATCAGCGAGCGCGTCGATCCGAGCCCGGCGTTCGGCCGCACCGCTCAGCGGCGGTTCATGCTCATGTGCAGTGTAGATGCGAATGCCTTTCTCGCGTCGAACCACGCGCAGCATGCCGCGATAGTGCATCGCATCCATCAGGTGAGTCGTTGCGTTCGACGATCCACCCCAGTAGTTCTTCACCTTGCCATGTGAAAAATATTCATCTACTTCGCGTGGGTGCACCGTACCGCGTTCACGAACAAACTCGAGTACCACCTGTGCTTGCTTCTTTTGGGAAGATGGCCAGGGAAGGCGGCCATCATCCGCGGGAACACGTGCATCGGAGCGCGGATGCATCAGTTCCCATAAAGATCTCGTGATGTAGCCATAGTTGACGAACGTGTCTTCCTGAATGTCGAGTGTGGCGTAACGACGTTCCAAATCACCAGCGTGATAGTTCCTGACTCGATGGCGCAGGATCAGATCTTGAGCACGCGCAGGTGAACGAATCGGATCAGCCTGAACAAATTCCATTCTGTGTAACGCGCGCTTGAGAGTAGTTGGTGAGAAAAAGTTCCGCGCAACAGCAAAGCGCCGCAGCTCATTCAGATTAAGTGCCATAGCTAAATGTTATGATTGAACGTTGGCGAATTGCGAATTGCGAATTTCGAATTTTTTCTTAGTCATTGACTCGCCGAAAATCTGTGAACACTTGTTTCATCCAGGATCACAAACCCAAAATTCGAAATTGCTACTCTGCTTGCGTTTTTCGGACATCCTAAGCGATTATCGAGCGTCCTTTCGGTCGTTGTCATCATCGAGTAAGGGACGAACGCGATCCACGAAATTACACGAAATAACACGAACGCTGGTTCGTGCAATTGGTGTTTTTCGCGGATCGTTTTTAGTAACAGCTAACATTTCGAGATCCGCCTGATGATAGTTGATGATTCGAACCTGAAACCACAAGAGACCGAGCCACAAAGTCGCGGCACCGGATCGCTGTCATCCGGCATGACATTTGGGCAGTACAAGATTCTCTCAGTCCTGGGAAGCGGCGGCATGGGAGAGGTCTTTCGTGCGAGAGACCTTCGCCTCGAATTGGGAATTTGCAATTTGCAAAATTCGAATTTAGAAATTCCAGCAGGCAGGATAAAGACTATGGACCTTCGAACGCTTCAGCGCCCGCTCAAAGAGAAGTACCGCAGCGACCCAAGTACGTCGCGCATCACACTTACAGCTAAAGGCACTCAAAGTGACACTCCAATCGCGTGTTCAGTAGATATCGGCCGAACAATCTATCAGGCGGGAGCTCATGCGGGAGTCGGAGGATCGAGTGCGATTGCGTGTTCGGGCGATTTGCTCTTGGGGGCACTTGCGGCTTGCGCGCAGATCACCTGTCAGATGGTTGCGACTGCGATGGCTGTACCAATTGAACGCGCAGAAGTAACGGTTGAAGGCGATCTGGATCTCAGCGGGACGTTAGGGATCTC
>JBKPAL010000108.1:0-5450 GCA_046726395.1 Acidobacteriota bacterium | reverse complement strand
GTCGTATCGACGCGCTGGCCTGTATAAGAAGTGAATAGTGAGGTCATGTGGTCTCGACACTAAGGGCTGGAAGAGTTAGCCCAATGGCAATCGTTTTCTGGTTTGCTGAATCTACTCACTCGGTGATAGGGCAATTGCAGGTGTGCCACTCCGTGCACGCCTCGTGACCAGCAAGCCGTCATTGAAAGATGTGGCTGATGCGCACCCTGGGCGGCCACGGAGTGCCCCCCTTACAAGGTTAATCGCGCGCAGCTTCGCCCTCAGATGTGAGGTGGTCCACGTTCACACACGGCTGAACAAGAGCAGTGGGCCCTGGCAAATCAACGTCACCAGTCTCGCGCCTTAGTGCATCCAGGCGCGAGCGCAGTTCGCGAACACGTTTTTCCTGATGGCGTTGCCCATAAAGGTTTTTTATTTCGTCTGGGTCGTTTTGCAGGTCATAGAGTTCCCATTCTTCGGGCTGCTCCCAGAAGTGGATCAATTTCCACCGCTCAGTTCTGATCCCACGATGTTTTTGCGCGCAATGTTCCGCCGGATGCTCGTAGTACTCGTAAAGGAAAGCGTCGCGCCACGCGGTCTTACGCCCATCGAGCAGCGGCAGAATGCTTCGACCCTGCATCCAGGCAGGGACCGGTAACCCGGCGATTTCCAGCAGTGTGGGAGCAACATCTACATTCAGAATCATGTGCTTTGAATTCACCTGACCGGATTTGATCCGAGACGGCAACCGAACCAGCAGCGGCACTCGTATGGACGGTTCGTACATCAACCTTTTGTCGAAGAGACCATGCTCTCCCAGAAAGAAGCCGTTGTCGGAAGAAAAAACAACCAGCGTATCCTGCGCGAGATTGTTCTTGTCCAGAAAGGCGAGTACTCGGCCAACGTTCTCATCCACACTGAGCATAGTGCGATAGTAATTCTTCGCCAGTTGCTGAAAGTTTTTCTGCTTGCGCTCTGAGGGCGGAAGATCTTCAGGCACTCCTCGGTTACGAAAGTCGGGCATGCTGGCAACCGCCATCTCCGTCTTGCGGAGCGCCTGCGGCCGTCCCTCAAAAGTGTCGCTGAAGGAGCGAGGAATGGGAATCTCGATATTCTCGAACGCCTTCTCAAAACGCGCCGCCGGCACCCAGTTGCGGTGCGGTGACTTGAAATTGAAAAGCAAACAGAACGGGCGATCCTTAGGCCTTTCCTGGAGAAATGTCAGAGCCTGATCGCCTACCACGTCGTCGGCATGACCACGAAACTTCACTCTCATGCCATTGGTAATCATCTCGGGCTCGTTGTAGGGGCCACCACCGCCCGGCAGGATAATCCACTGATCGAATCCGGTGGGCAAAGAACGAAGGTGCCATTTGCCAATGAGGGCAGTGTGATACCCCGCGCGCCGCAACAAGTGAACAAAAGTTTCCTGCCCCTCTTTTAGCCCGGGTTGATCGCGAAAGATAGAGGTGGACGCTCCATTTGTAGTGATCCCATGAGTATGTGAATAAAGACCGGTGAGAAAAGAGGCGCGACTAGGAGCGCACAGCGAGTTGGTTACGAACATCTCAGTGAAGCGGATTCCCTCAGAGCCAATGCGATCCAAATTGGGCGTCTTAAGAATGGAATTGCCGTAGGCACTCATCGCGCTCTGCTGCTGATCGTCAGTCATGATGAAGATGATGTTCGGCGCAGCATCTGGCACAGATCGGCTCTGAGCCCAGCCTGTTAGCGCTGGCAATTTGCCCAGTGACAGTCCTGCCACTGAGACACCGAGTGTTTGCAGCATCTCTCGGCGATCCATGGACGTCTCCGTTTATTTGAAATGGGGAACTACGATGTCAGTTTGCTTAGAGAACTACTTTTCAGAAAATAAACTTTAACCCAAACTGAATTTGGCGCGCGTCAAATGAGCTCAGCGATCGCCCAAAATTGGCCCTATTGCTCCAGAGACCAGTAGTAGTTGAAAACGCACCAAGCGAGTTACTGGGGGCCCGCAGATTCACACGATTGAACAGGTTGAAAAACTCGGAGCGGAACTCCAAACGGCTCCTCTCGGCTGCGAACCAGGGCAAGCCAAATGACTTCATCAGCGAAATATCAAATGTCGCATAGCCTGGACCACGAAAAGTGTTTCGGCCCAGGGTGCCATTTGTGCCTGCCGGTGCTGGAAGAAACAGCGAGGCTAACTGGCTGGGATCGCCAAAAGCTCCGTTGAGAAAATCACGCGGGCTGTGTCCTACGACGCGATCCAAGGAGGATACGAGATTTGGACGATCAGAAGCGACTCCATCCAGGTTGTAGTCCTGCGATGTCGTCACGGTGAACGGAAAACCCGACTGCATAGAGAGAATGCCACCAATTTGCCAGCCTCCCAGAAGACTGCCAGCGAGGTCTTTGCGGTCGCGAAGGAAAGGCACCTCATAGATGAAATTGGCAGCGAGCCTGTGGGTGGCGTCGAAGGCCGAGAGTCCGCGGTCGAGTCTGATGTTGCCCACGTCCATGGTGCCTTGCAACTCGCCGGCGCCGCCGCCAAAGGGTTCCGAATCTGTATCAATCGAGCGACTGAAAGTGTAGGCAATCTGGGCCGTGTATCCACCGGAGAAGCGTTTCTGAAGTTGCGAGGCGAGACCATGGTAGATTGAGCTCACAGCATTAGAACCGTGAGTAATGGACGCAAAGCTCTGATTCACGCGATTCAATGCGCCGTCTGCCAGATCTCCGGAAAAGCGATTGATCTCCTGACGCAACAGTAACTTCCTTCCAGCAGAACCGAGATAGTTCACTTCGGCCATCCAATCGCCCGGCAATTGTCGTTGCACTCCCAGGAACCACTCTGTCACGTATGGCGCAAGCAAGTTTTGATCAATAGTTTGTGCCGTCGGACGAAGAGCCGTGCTGCCACCCTGCGCATCGAGCGGGCGCGCGAAGGCAGGGTCGCCGGTAAACCCAAATTGGTAGAACGCGCGTGGATTCTGGCCAGGCGTGGTGGCATTGAGAGTTACGGCCAACGAATGCGGCGGATTAAACCGAGAGTTGCCACTAAAGTTCGTCCAGATGCGGCTATAGAAAAGACCTGCGCCACCACGAACGGCCCAGCGTCCGTCGCCTCGTGGATCCCACGCAAAGCCAAAGCGAGGAGCAAAATTATTGTTGTCTCTCTGGTACAGTTTATCAACCTCAACGATCCGTGCGTCGGCCAGTGACGGGCTCGAAAATACTATCGTCGAAAGCATTCCGTCTCTCTCCTTAAGCGAGCCGAAGTTGTCGTACCGCAGGCCGATATTGAGAGTTAGTCGTGAAGACACTTTCCAATCATCCTGCACGAAGAGACCGAATTCCGTAGTACGGAAGTGTCGATAGGTGCCAGTAGACTGCCCCGTCTGCGGATCCACCCGAGCTTGAATCGTCAGCACTTCATCATCGGCAAAATCCAGAATGTCAGCAAAGGTGACCAGCGGCTTGAAGAAGGTTGGGAAATCGCTGTTCTCCTGAAAGCGCCGTAGTTCGCCGCCGATCTTCAGCCCATGGTTTCCCCGCGTGAGCGTAAACGCGTCATAAAGCTGGTAAGTGTGCAAACGGAAATCCAGTGGAAATACGAAACCAGAGGCCTGGCTAAACTGAGAGACTGAACGCCCGGCGCGACCGGCGTTGAACTGAACGTGCGGCACCTCCGGAAATTCCGAAGGGTTGATTTGTGGATCGTAGTTGTAGCCTAGACGCAATTCATTGGTAGCTTCCGGTGAGAAGATATGGGTGTGGCTCAGCGACACATTCTGGTCTTTTTCTAGAAAGTCCACCGTGAACAGACGAGCGCTATTGTCCCCCGGGCGTTGCTCCCTGCGATTGTTAATACTGTAGCGTCCGTTCAGAGCGTCGTTCCCTCCATTAAAAGTGTGATCCACGCGAATCGAATACTGGTTGTCGAAAATGAATCCGGGGACCTGTATGAACACCTCCCCCACATCCGGGATGCCATCGTTTGGTCCGAACACATTCACGCCCGGAGCCGGGCTACCGATATCGCGAACGTTAATTGTTGGATTCATCAGGGGCGGGTAGTCTCTTAGAAAGCGTGCGGCCAGAGAACTGGGCCGCGTTTGCAGCACGAAAGTGCGAAACTCCGGCGTTTCGACTAAGAAATTCGTGAGCGCGGGGCGTATCTGTCTCAGTCCCTGATAAGAAAAGAAAAAGAAGGTGCGGTCTTTGACGATTGGCCCACCCAAAGTAAATCCGAAGTGATTTCGTTTGAATTCACCCTTGTTGTTGTTGCGCGCTTCAAACGTCGTGGCTGCATCAAGATTATCGTTGCGATGGAACCAGAAAAGCGAACCATGAAAGGTGTTCGTTCCGCCGCGCGTCACAACGCTCAGCAGACCGCCAGATGAGCGTCCAAACTCGGCTGATAGATTGTTGGTGACAACTCTGAACTGCTCCACGGCATCCGGGCTCAGTGACAGCGTCGTGCGACCGCCCTGTCGATCGTTGTTGTTGGTAACACCATCGAGCAATATTTGATTGTCACGAAAGCGCGTCCCGCCGGCCCCGATCTGGGCGTCGGTTGTCTCTGATTCCTGAAGTCCGCTACCCGCGACGCGTACGATGCCCGGCTGAAGTTCCGCGAGCTGATAGACATTGCGTCCATTTAAAGGGAGGTCCACGATCTTTCGTTCCGTTACGACCGCCGACACTTCTCCGCGCTCGAGGTTTAATTGACTGGCTTCCTGAGAAACCAGCACACTCTCGCTGACCTGGCCCACCTCCAATGAAAAATCCAATCGCTTCGCCTCGCCTACATCCAGGGGAATCTGATCCTGTCTGGCTGTCTTGAAACCTTGATGCTCGACGCTTACGTCATACCTCGCGCCCGTAGGCAAGCTGACTAGGCGGTAAACTCCGTCTTCATTTGTCTGCCCCGTCCAGCTGCGCCCGGTGGACGGATCAACTGCCGTCACTTTAGCCCCAACAACTTTCCCACCATTAGGGTCAGTTATGGTCCCGGTAAACTCACCCAGAATGCGCTGACCAAGTGTCGAGTTCGCAAGAATGACTAGAAGTAAACAGGAAGTAATGAAACACAGTTTTTTCATGGTTACCCTCAAAGCAGCGAGAAGATCTGTGCGTGGATGCCAGGAAAAGTTACAACATTTTCTCGGATCTTGAACCGTCTCATTTATTATGTACGTGTAGTCGAAAGCTACAACTTCTGTGGGGTTTTCGGCAAGGTAATCTATTCTCCCCCTTGATGTGATCAAAATGAGCATGATGGAGAACTCCACGACTAGGAAAGCCCGGCCATCCGAAGCGTATTCAAATTGGGAAGTGCAATTGAAATGTTTAGCCAATTGCTAGCACGCGTTCTTCTCATTCACACCTGGCTTCAGCCAAGTGGTGCTCGACAAGGACAGGGACCGGAAACCGTTTAAACGGTTTCCCGTTCTTTTCTCTTTCCTGATCACCTGGCTGAAGCC
>JBKPAL010000107.1:0-11142 GCA_046726395.1 Acidobacteriota bacterium | reverse complement strand
CGCACGTAAGCTTCCGAAAGGTAAAGGCATCGGAATCGCGTGCAGTTCCTACATCTGCGGTGCGGGTCTGCCTATCTATTGGAACAACATGCCGCAATCAGGTGTGCAACTTAGGCTTGATCGGCAAGGCGGCGTATGTGTGATGTGCGGCTCGATAGACATTGGACAAGGTTCCGATTCGATTCTCGCCTACATCGTTGCTGAGGTTCTGGGAATTGATCCGTTCGATATTCGCGTCGTGACCGCGGATACTGATCTCACCCCGGTGGATCTTGGAAGTTACTCAAGTCGCGTCACGTTGATGACAGGCAACGCGGCAATTCAGGCAGCTGAACGAGCGCGTGAACTGCTCGTGATAGCCGTGGCTGAGAAACTTGGCGTGCCCATCGAGAACTTATCTTTGGCCGAACGTCGAGTTTTCGATGTCGAGAACCCGGACGTAGGCGTGACCTTCGCTGAAGCAGTGGTTGTTGCGGAATCAAAATTCGGAACGATTGGCACCGTTGGTTCTTATTCTCCCCCAGCATCACTCGGCAAGTACAAAGGCGCAGGCGTGGGTCCCTCACCAGCTTATAGCTACTCCGCGGCTGTGGCTGAAGTTGATGTCGATGCATCGACGGGCTTTGTAACTGTCGAGAGAATTTGGATCGCACACGACATCGGCAAGTCGATCAACCCGATGCTTGTTATGGGTCAGGTCGAAGGCAGTGTCTATATGGGTCTCGGTGAGATTCTGATGGAGGAGATGGCTTACCGCAGCAATCGAAATGTGGTTCATAAGTTTCCTTCGCTGCTTGAGTACAAGAGTCCAACTACGATCGAGATGTGCGACGTGAAGACGTACTTGATCGAAGACGCTGATCCGAATGGTCCTTTTGGCGCAAAGGAAGTTGGGCAAGGTCCACTACTGCCAGTTCCGCCAGCCGTGGCGAATGCGGTCTACAACGCTGTGGGCGTTCGCATCGACGAGGTTCCAATTACACCGGAGAAGGTGTTAAAGGCCGTGCGCGAAAAAGAAAAAGGCCGGGAGGGGCGGATTGGACCAACGTCAGTGCCCCAAGTTGACTGGCCCGAACCATTGAAAGTATTGACGCCGTCAGAAGGCGGGGACGGACGAGAGATGCCTCGGGTGGCAGTACATTCTTGAACCCTGTTGTTAATACTGTGCCGAATCCAACCTCACCATGCGATTCGAGTGGAATCTGAAGAAGGCTGAAACGAATCTTAAGAAGCACGGAGTCAGCTTCGTAGAGGCGACAGAGGTGTTTTACGATTCGAACGCGTTAGAAGGTTACGATGAGATACACTCTTCCAAAGAAGTGCGTTTCTTTATCATTGGACTTTCAACCAGACGCTTACTGTATGTTGTTTACGCCGAGCGGGCTGGAGATCTAGTACGAATTCTCTCGGCGCGAAAGGCTAATAAACGAGAAAGTGAGTTCTATGAGCGAACAATCAAAACATAGGCCTTTAACCTTCTCGATAGTTGAAGACGATGGTGAAAACGTGATTATCGAAATATCGGAAGAAGACTATCAGCGTGATCTGGCCGCTGGAATCGATGAACAAGATACGCTGAAACCCGGGCGGTATAAGATGAAGCGTGGTGGTTTTCTCGCTCGTCACCCAGAACTAATGCGTGAAGGGGACAAGATAAAGAGGGCTTGACAACGATCCGCTTGGTTACCACGCAGTAATCATGATGCGTCTACCAAAATTCGAATATCGCGTGCCGCGAGAAATCGTGGAGGCGGTGAAGATTCGCGCCGATGCTGGACCTGAAGGACAGTTCGTCGCGGGCGGCACGGATCTGTATCCAAACATGAAGCGGCGACAACAGACCCCGCTTACCGTGATATCCGTGATGCGTCTTCCGGAGCTCAACCGAATTTCGGCTGACAGTAAGGTGGGTATCAGGATCGGAGCATCAGTCAGCCTAACGGAGATTTGTGAGCATCCACTGATCAATCGAGATTATCCGGTCATCGCTCGTGCGGCTCGAACGATATCCACGCCTATCCTGCGGAACATGGGTACGATTGGCGGCAATTTGCTGCTCGACACCAGATGCAACTACTACGATCAGAATTACGAATGGCGTAAGGGAATTAACTTCTGTTTGAAAAAGGACGGCGACGTCTGTTGGGTAGCGCTCGGCAGTTCAAAGTGCTGGGCGGTGCAGTCGGCAGATTTAGTTCCGGTGATGGTGGCAATTGGAGCTAAGTTGCGGTTCGCTTCCACACTCGGTGAGCGTGTCATCGACGCCGCCGGGTTGTACAACGACGACGGAATTGACTACTTACACAAGCGACCCGACGAAATGCTTGTCGACATTCAACTGCCTCCAACAAATGGCTGGCGAGCGTCCTACCAGAAATTGCGACGGCGTGGTGCCTTTGATTTTCCGGTCCTGGGTGTTGCCGCATGGGTTAAGACTGATGAGGGTTCAAATGTTGTGAAGGACGCCCGGATTGTTCTCGGCGGCATTGCGCCATCTCCGATAGAGGTTAAAGAGGCTGAGGCAGCGTTGGTTGGAGAGGTATTCGATGCTGAGCACATTCACGCTGCGGCAGAAGCTGCTTATATAAAGGCTCGGCCGTTAGACAATACAGATTTCGTAATGAACTGGCGCAAACAGATGGCCCGAGAGTACACAATAAGAGCTCTCGAGCAGTTACGTGCTGGTTGATCCTTGATCTGACAAATCGAAGACTGAACTTTGACGGAACGTGAGCGGGGGTAAACTGCCCTTCCTGACCTAGAGACTTTCAAACTTGACTGCTTGCGATCTGTTGTTGAAAGCCTTTCAAGCAAACACGTGATGCTCAAGTTCGAAAGTCTCTAGGTTTGGAAGGGTGGTTTACCCCCGCTCAATGATCGTCACGCGCAACTCCTTTTTCTCTTCTCAAGCATGGAGAATGTCGGTGCAATCGTGTTGGCCGCAGGGCGATCCCGCCGCATGGGTGCCTTCAAGCCTCTCCTACCCTTTGGCAACTCAACGGTGTTAGATACCTCCATCGCAAACCTTCGCGACGGCGGTGCTGACGACATCTTTGTTGTTGTGGGCCATCGAGCAGACGCAATTAGAGAACATCTCGCCAAGAGTAACGTCACGTTCGTCGACAACAATGATCCGGACAGCGTAATGAGTGTTTCAATTGGTTTAGGAGTGCGCGCTCTTTCAGAGAATACCGGCGCAGTCCTCATATCACCCGCAGATCATCCTGCAGTCACAGCTGAGGTGACTCGAGCTCTCATCCAGAGGTGGAGAGAAGGTGCGAAACTAGTTGTTCCCGAGTATCAGCACCACGGTGGACATCCAGTACTAATCGACCACAAGTTTCTAAACGAACTGGAGCACCTGCCTGACGGTGGGCTCCGCTCGTTCTTTGAGAAACACAACGACGAAGTGCTGCGCTTACGGGTCGAGTGTCCATACATTGCGCGTGATATGGATACATGGGATGATTATTCCACTTTGCATCAAGAGATTTTCGGCAGACTTCCAACTCCCTGAGCAGAGCCGAGCCAGGCCAGAATGAGCCGAAGCAACCCAACTAAAACAGCTATTGGTTCATCTAACGTTCGTCCAGACTCTCTGACTGAGTTTCTGGCCCAGCTCTCCCGAAATGTAGCCTATCAAGGAGACCAAATGTTTCGACCCTACTCGAGACTCTTAATCGCAGCTCTCTTACTAGTCCTGCTACTGCCATCAGCGGCGTTAACGCAGGAAGGCCCAGTCGAGTTTTCTTTACGTTCGATTGACGGACAAACAATCACCGCGCAAAGCCTGCGTGGGGAAGTTGTCGTGTTGGCTTTTGGCGCGTCATGGCTGCCACTCTCGAAAACGCAGTTGCAGGGCGTCAGAAAATTGGCTGACGAATACAGCAATCGCGGAGTGGTGGTCTACTGGGTAAGCACAGAATCAGAAGATTCAAAATCAAAGAACTATGCGGGGGACGATCAGTTACGGAACTTTGCGAAGAAGCACGGTCTGAATGTGACTGTTTTGCGCGATCCGGATGGCGAAGTATCGAAGAAACTCGGCGTGGACCAACTGCCGGCCATAGTGATTATTGATAAGACCGGGACTCCCGTGGGGCCACCAATCGCGGGCTTGGATCCAAACGGGAATCTTGCGAGCCAACTCGCTAGCAAACTAGATAAGATTCTTTAAGTAGTGCACAGATAGCGCCGCAACGAGAGGTCGCCCGAAAAGCGACCTCTTTTTATTGACACATCGGAAAGTCTCACTCAACCGCAAGCTTATCCCATAACAAGCGCCGCAGGTGCGGCAGAAGGTAGCCAGGGGCGAGCGCGCAGCGCGCTGCCCCTGGTAACGGAGCTAGAGAGTTCTGCGCCCTGAAGGGGCGCAAGACCTGCATCACCAGACATAACGAAGATCGTAGTCGATTGCAGCGAGCTTCAGCATTTCCAAATACTCTTCCTCGAAGGTTTGTCTCTTATGATGCTCTTCCTGATTCAGGACGTACCTTCTTACATTTTCGATTTGTGACGGACTAACGGTGAGGCCAAGATAACCTCCCTGCCATTCGAAAAGCTTCCTTCCCACAACGTCATGGGTCCATCTTGATGACTCTGCCTTTAGGTCTCTGAGTACATAATCCAGTCGATGAGTTGCGCGCAGACCGATGAGCAGATGAACGTGATCTTCGATACCGCCTATGGCTAATGGCACCCCATTCATACCTTTCACAATTCCACCGAGGTACGCATGAAGGTTCGGCCGCCAGTCGGCGGTCATCGTGGGAATGCGATTCTTTGTACTGAAAACAAGATGATAGTGAAGACTCAAGTGAGTTGAAGGCATGAGGATACCTCCGTCGGTGAGGATGTTAGAACGCAATGATTGTAAACCAACTACGCAGTTCTCTGCGCCCCTTCAGGGCGCAGCCGCCTGGGTCGCTCCATCCAGGGGCAGCGCGCTGCGCGCTCGCCCCTGGCTACCTTCTGCCGCGCCTGCGGCGCTCACCGATGCTTTCGTCGAGTGCAGCTTCGCCGTTTCCACTCTCTTCAATGATTGCGGGCTCTTGGTTCGTTCACCTTGCTCAACCGAACAGAATCTAATAACTTGCTCGCACCATCGTCAACACGTCGAAGATGACTCTCAAACTTATCAATCCCCAATCGCTTGGTTCACCCAGAGGCTACTCAAACGGAATACTCGTCGATAAGCCTGGTCAATTGCTCTTTATCGCGGGACAGATCGCATGGGATGAGAATCAAAAACTTGTAAGTAGGGATTTCGTCGAGCAATTCGACCGTGCGCTGGCAAATGTGATCGAAGTCGTTGGTGCTGCAGGTGGGTCGGCAAATCAGATCGTGCGGTTGGTTATATATGTTACCGACATACGTGAGTATCGTGCGCGCACCCGTGAGCTTGGAGAATGTTATCGCGCTCGTATGGGAAAACATTTTCCGGCAATGGTGCTGGTAGAAGTGAAGAGCCTGCTTGAAGACGGCGCGCTTGTTGAAATAGAGGCAATCGCGGTTCTGTAAGTACAATCGCGCAGCAGCAGATGAATCGAATGAACGAATGAACGAACCCACCAGTTTCCTTTTCGAGACATCAGCGTCGGGAGTCGCAAAGATCACGCTCAACCGGCCAGAGCGTCTGAACGCGCTCACCTTCGAAGTCTACCGAGAGCTGACTGATACGTTCTCTTCGATAAGAGATGACGAGGCGGTGCGCGCAGTCGTGATCACTGGGGCCGGGCGGGCGTTCTGTTCAGGTGGCGACGTGCATGACATCATCGGCGAGCTTTTTTCACGGGATATGGAAGGCTTGCTTGAGTTTACGCGGATGACTTGCGAGTTAGTGCGAAACATCCGGGCGTTACCAAAGCCGGTGATTGCAAGTCTTAATGGGACCACGGCCGGCGCGGGCGCATGCATCGCACTTGCTTCCGACATTCGCGTCGCGAGTGAGGAGGCAAAAATAGCTTTCCTCTTTGTCAAAGTCGGACTTTCGGGCGCAGACATGGGCGCAGCTTACCTGTTGCCGCGAGTCGTTGGTCTCGCGAAAGCAACCGAGTTGCTCTACACAGGAGACTTCATTTCCGCATCTGAAGCAGAACGGATCGGTCTGTACAATCGAGTAGTTCCTTCGAGTGAGTTAGCCGGTGTAACTCACGAGTTGGCCGAGCGTCTGGCGCGTGGTCCAGCCTTCGCACTCGCGAAGACAAAAGAGATGCTGAACCGGGAAGTGAACATGGACCTTGAAGCGGCACTCGAATGCGAGGCGCAGGCACAAGCGATCTGCATGCAACACCCTGACTACCGAGAAGCGTATGACGCGTTCGTTGCGAAACGAGATTCGCAGTTCAAGTAAATACAAATTTCAAATTTTAAATTTCAAATTTAATGATCGAGCTTCCCCTCTTTACGCCCGAGCACCGCAATCTTGCCTCTAGTCTGGCGACTTTCACCCAACTGGAAATTGAACCTGACGCAGCTCAGGAAGGTGATGCGAATGCGCGTATCCGTCAGTACGTAAATGTGCTCGCCGCAGCAGGTGTACTTCATTACGCCGTTGCATCACCTGATGCGAAGCTCGACGTCCGCTCACTTTGTCTGATTAGAGAAGCGCTGGCGTACTCTTCTGCTCTGGCCGATCTCGCATTTGTGATGCAGGGGCTCGGAACCTATGCAATCAGCCAGGCCGCACCGGAACACGTGCGCGACTTCTGGTTGTCTCGTGCAGCGGAAGGAAAAGCGATTGCAGCATTTGCATTAACCGAACCGGACGCCGGTTCTGATGTGGCTGCAATCAAAACCACTGCCCGGCGAGATGGCGACGCATACGTTATCGACGGCAGAAAACGCTTCATTTCGAATGCTGGTGTTGCGGATTTTTATACGGTGTTCGCCCGGACTGGAACACACAACGATGGTCGCGCACAATTATCTGCGTTCGTCGTGGGTGCAAAGATGCCGGGCTTTGCAGTGGTTGAGCAGAGCCCGATGCTTTCGGAACATCCGATTGGCGAGATTGAATTCAAGAACTGCCGCGTACCCGCTGAAGACATGGTCGGCGCCGAGGGTGATGGTTTTCTATTAGCTATGCGCACGCTTGATACATTCCGCGCCAGCGTTGGAGCGGCTGCATGTGGAATGGCACGGCGAGCTTTGGATGAAGCTCTTAGTTATGCATCCAACCGGAAGCAGTTCGGTCGATTGCTGGCAGAGCATCAGTTGATTCAAGAAAAATTAGCAGACATGGTGACGGAGCTCGATGCCGCGCGTTTGTTGGTCTATCGCGCTGCGTATCTCAAGGACACCGGAGAGGAACGCGTCACCCGCGAGGCGAGTGAAGCGAAACTGTTTGCTACAGAGGCGGCGTGCCGGATTGTTGATAGTTCAGTTCAGATCCACGGTGGCGCTGGGTTATTGCGTGGCAGTGTGGTGGAGCGGCTCTATCGAGATGTGCGCGCGCTTAGAATCTATGAAGGAACGACCGAGATTCAAAAACTAATCATCGCGAGCCAGTTATTGAAGGAATAGACGAAAGAGGGAAGTCCACACGAATTAAGGTGGCACGATTTCGTGGTCTTTCGTGTGATTTCATGGATTGCTCCATGAGCAGCGGGATAAAACGATCCACGAAGTCACCCGAAAGATCACGAAAAACCGCGAGTGGACCTACGACATCTGCTTAATCTGCGGATCAAAAAATGAAAATCAATATCATCGGTGGTGGGCCGGCAGGGCTGTACTTCGCCATCCTCATGAAGCGGTCCGAGTCGCGGCATCAGATCACAATCTACGAGCGTAATTCAGCTGACGACACTTTCGGTTGGGGCGTGGTCTTTTCAGGAAAGACCCTCGCCAATCTCCGCGCCGCCGATGAAGTTTCGCATTCTGAGATCACGCGTAACTTTGCCTCGTGGGACAACGTTGACATAGTACACGGGCCAGCCAAGATTTCGATTCACGGTAACAACTTCTCGGGAATCTCGCGCATTCAACTCCTCCATATTCTCCAACGCCGGTGTGAAGCTCTTGGGATTGAACTGCGCTTTCGTACCGAAGTTATTGACACTGATTCCCTCATGGAGGATTGCGATCTCCTGATTGCCGCAGATGGTGTGAACAGTGCTACGAGATTGCGCTATCAAAGTGACTTGGGTACTACCTTAAGCTCAGGTCAAAACCGTTACATTTGGTACGGCACGCATAAGCTCTTCCATGGTCTGACATTAACGTTTCGGCAGAACGAGGCGGGAGTGTTTGCAGCGCACTCTTATAAGTTCAACAACGACACCAGCACCTTCATCGTGGAGTGTGATGAAGAAACATGGAACACGGCGGGTTTCGCCGCCAAGAATGAGGAAGAAACTCGATTGTATTTGGAGAAGGTCTTTGCGCAGGATCTGACGGGTGAGCAACTCCTTTCGAATAATTCAAAGTGGATCAACTTCCTGCTGGTCAAGAATGCAACGTGGTATCTGGATAAAGTTGTGTTACTTGGTGACGCACTGCATACGGCGCACTTCTCGATCGGTTCAGGAACGAAGCTGGCAATGGAGGATGCTATCGCACTGCACCAATGTTTGGCAGGTGAGGAAAAGCTCAGCACAGCATTATGCAGCTTCGAATTAAAGCGAAAACCGATTATCGAAGAGTACCAGGCTGCGGCGTTGGACAGCATGCGATGGTTTGAGAACGCGCGCGAGTATATGCATTTGCCCGCACTTGAGCTTGCTTACACGATCATGACAAGAAGCGGCCGGGTGGATGATCACGAATTACGGAAGAGAGATCCGGTGTTTATGGAGAAGTATGATTCGATAAGAAGCAAGTGATTTTCTATTCGTCATTGATACTTGTCATTTGGTAATTCGAGGGACGAGTGATGAGCATTCAGCGATTATTTTCCATTCATCATTTGACATTTCTCATTTGGCAATTCGTATTCGTCTAAGTTTAGTGGTCTTTAGTGTAATTCGTGGATCGTTTTCTCTGTGCGTCCTCTGTGACTCCGTGCCTCTGTGGTGTTCTTTTACTTGAGACTCATTCACGCCTAAGAAAACCACAGAGGCACAGAGTCACAGCACAGAGAAGAACGAATTATCAAATGAGATATGTCAAATGATGAATGGAAAATCGTACCCTTCTACTCTGAAGGCCGCCAGATTGGCGGCTCCAGGCGTCGCCGTCCATCGTGAGCCATAGCAATCCCCGGCTCGTCAAGCCCTTTCCGATCCCAAAGTTTACAAGTCACCTGCTTATGCGCTTGATCGAGTGCCTCACAGTAATTCGTATAGGTGCAGCGTCGAACCTGATCGCCCAATCCCAATTTCACTTTTACAAACCAATCCGGATCTGCCAGCGCTTGCCGCGCGAAACCAATGATGTCGGCTTCATTTCGCGCGAGAATCTGCTCCGCTTGTTCAAAGGTTGAGATGCCCCCAGTGGCCACGATTGGCGTTGTTAGTCCCGCTCCATTAACTGCTTTCTTGATAATCGCAACCTGGGGAACATTTCGGCTGAATGGGCCACGCTCATCGGAAAGCGTTGTGGGCATGCACTCGTAACCACTCTTACCGGTGTATGGATAGACCGCTTCTCCAACCTTAGGTTGTTGCGCATCCTCGAACTTTCCGCCTTTTGACAACGAGAGAAAATCGAATCCCGCTTTAGCAAACTGCACTCCGAAATAGGCCGCGTCATCGACTCGATTTCCACCCTCAATGACTTCGTCCGTCAAAAAACGAACGCCGACAACGTAATCAGAGCCAACGTGCTTACGAACCGAGTCATATACCTCGAGCGGCAGCCGGACGCGTTTCTCACGCGACCCCCCGTAACCATCAGTGCGGGTATTCAGCGCACTGAGAAAACCTGCCATCGTGTAGGCATGTGCATAATGCAATTCAACGCCATCGAATCCAGCTTCCCGAGCGCGTCCCGCGGCTTGGGCGAAGATGTCCGGCAACACATGCGGCAGCTCGCGTATGTGTTTGAGCTCGGTATCTGAAACGCATTCGCGATATCCAAACCGCAACGCCTCTAATTCACGAGGATGAAGAATCTGGCCCAGTAACTCTTCGTCACACTGCATGAGGAAGTTTCGAACGGCCTTCTCTTCAACGGTTCGCCACGAGTTATCGCCAGTGATCTCAGCCAGCGCATCTCTGTGCCGGGTTGTGAGCTGCAGAAAACGTTCGATGTACTTCTGCTTCTCTGGGCGCCGTTTTACCGCGAGGAAGTCAATGATCTGAATGAACAACTTTGTACTTCCAGCACTTGCTTCACGAACGGTCTGCACCAACGTCTTCAAGCCAGGAATAAACCGATCATGCCCGATCCGCAGCAATGGACCACTGGGAATGTCACGCACACCTGTAGCCTCCACAACCAAAGCTCCCGGTCGACCGACGGCGAACCTTCGATACCAATCCAGATTGGCTTCTGTGACAAACCCGTCCTCCGTAGCTCGCCATGGGACCATTGCGGGAACCCACGTGCGGCTAGTTAGCTCAAGGTTGCCGATATTAATTGGCGTGAACAGAAGGGACTTTTCAGCTTCTTTGGCTGACGGCCATAGCGTGTCAGGAATTTGATGACGGATAGGATTAGCGAATTTCCACATCTCGAAAGAGAGTAACACGATGCTACCGAACAGCAGGATTAGGGAGTTCAGGCTTGCAATAGTCGTGTTGTGATCCAGAAACTACCACCTCGCAGTTTTGAAACGTCGAAGGTTGAAGCTAACAAAACTTGAGCGGGGGTAAACCGCCCTTCCGAACTTCGAGACTTTCCATATTGAGTGCTTAGATCTGATGTTGAAATCCATTCAAGCTTTGTAAATAACCCTCAAGCTTGAAAGTCTCGAGGTTCGGAAGGGCGGTTTACCCCCGCTCAAGCCTCGCTAACGCCAAGCTTGCTTCAGAGAGTGTGCGAGGGCTTCCTGTGAATCCGATCGCCTGACCTACGTCGAGTCCATGTGTTAAATTACTTTTCAGCTACTCGAACTTACATTGGAGTTCAAAGATTGACCGACGACCTTCTCAAATGGCGCCGAGAGTTTCCTATTCTGGAAAAAACTGTGTATCTGATTTCACACAGTCTCGGAGCAATGCCGCGCTCAACCTACGAACGACTGCATGAGTACGCCGA
>JBKPAL010000106.1:0-5779 GCA_046726395.1 Acidobacteriota bacterium | reverse complement strand
TGGCCCACAATGAAAAAAATCGTGAATGGCACTACGATGATCTACCGCTCGGCTGCCAAAGTTACGAAACTTGCACTGGCTTCACACCGTCAAACGATGTCGTCCACATGATCAATATCTGTGTGCGCACGCTCCAAGGAGACCCGGATCCAAATCAGCCGCTGAGCAAGCGGAACGCGCTCCGTCTTTTGGTCCACTTCATTGGCGACATGCATCAACCTTTACACATCGGCTCTGGGTACGTCGATGAGAACGGTCCCGCCAACACAATTGTATTAGCCACTGACCCAATCAAGATTCGTCAGCGTAACTTGCCGAACGATCGTGGAGCGAATCAATTGATAATCGATAACGATCGCCGCCGCTTACACGCGTTTTGGGACTTTGATCTGGTGCGCTCTTTGATGACGGTCACGAATAAACCAACCTCCGAAGATTTAGGCATTTTTCTGCGACAGTCGGTGCAGCCGAAGCCCTCCTGGAGCGTCAGTGGGTCGCTAAACACTTGGGCAGCAAAGTGGGCGAATGATTCGCTCACTCAGTCGCGAAATAACGCATATCGTTCAGTTAGGATCGTGCGCAAACGAGTCATCCCAGTGCTGCGGGATGGCGAACCAGTCATCAATAACGGCCAGGCAGTGACTGAGACGGTTTACGACATCACTCGTTCGAATGACTATGAATCCGCGAACCGAGAGGTTGTGCGAGTGCAACTCGCAAAGGCGGGATTTCGTTTAGCACGACTATTGGATGCGATTTTTCAACAGTAAGGTCTTTGGCCTTTGGTCTTAGGTCTTTCATGACACTTTTAAATCAAGATGAGAGGGGAGACGAAGGCTAAAGACCAAAGGTCCAAGACCCAGGACCAAAGACCCAAAAAGAATCATGAACAAGATTAATCTTAAAGAAAAACTCGGGCTGTTCGATGAATACTGGAAACCCCACATAGTCGGCGAGCTAAACGGTCAACTCGTAAAAGTCGGAAAGTTCAAAGGACCGTTTACGTGGCATCATCACGAAAATGAAGACGAGTTGTTTCTTGTAGTCAAGGGACGATTTTGTATGCAGTATCGTGAAGGCTCGGCGTCAGCTGCCCATCAGGAGGTTTGGATCGAAGAGGGAGAGATGATCATCGTGCCACGAGGCGTCGAACACAGGCCCGTCGCCGATGAAGAAGCTCACGTGATTCTGTTCGAACCAGCGTCAACACTTAACACCGGTAATGTCCAAAACGAATTTACTGTTCCTGACCTGAAGCGGATCTAGATTCGTGACCAAGGCAGGAATGTATTTGCATATAAACTTCAAAGCGGAGGCTCACACGTGAAGAAGACTGCGTTCCTTATCCCACTTCTCAGCATACTTGTATTAGCCAGCATCAGCGCACAAGCCCAGAAAATCCTGACTGGTCCGTCGCCGAGCAATACTCCCAATCAAAATGTGCTCGCGTCTCTTGGCTCACTCCCGGAAGCGGATGCGCTTCTCTACTTCAACCCTCAACGCATTCTTAATGAGGCAGCGCCGCGGCTGATGGCGGAAAAGGACCTTGCTGAGATGCGTAAGGGTTTTGAGGAGATCAAGAAGAATGTCGGCGTCGATCCTACTAAGGTTGAGTATCTCGTAATTGCAACGAGGTTTCGGAAGCCCGCAACAGACCTTAGCTTTGTACCGCCGGAGTTTCTAGTGGTGGCAGGGGGAGATTTCAGCGCTGATTCCCTATTGTCGCTTGCGAAGCTTGCAGCAGGTGACAAACTGCGTGACGAGAAACATGGAAATAAGACGTTGGGAATTATGACCATTGACCCGATTCTCAAAGAAGCCGAGAAGAACCCGATTTTGAGAGCGTATTCGGAAATCGGCATTGTAGGACTGAACCAGACGACCATTGCTGTCGGTTCAATCCCTTACCTCAAGGCAGCGGTTGATGCTAGTGAAGGAACTGGCCGAATCACAACAGAGAACTTGAACTCCTTATTGCGCGACCCCACTGTATTAATCAGCGCTGCAGGATCGCCCTGGTCATCGTTTAGTAAAAGCTTCGGTCTGCGTGGCACTGAGGCGAACGCGCGAGCTCCTCGTTGTGACTCGCAACTTGGCGATTTCTACGCTTCGGTCACAATGGACAGCACGAATTTTCTACTGCGGGGTTCGATGAATGCCGACAATCCGGACACCGCGAAGATTTTTACTAACCTGATCTCCGGATTGATACGGCAGGCTTCCTCAATGGCAGACCCGAGCGCTCAATCTGCGTTGAAATCAGTATCGATAACTGCAGAAGAGAACGATGTAGTTGTTCGCGCAGACATTAAGCAGCAGGTAGTAATCGACTTCATAAAGAAGCAGAGCATGCAAAAGAAGGCTGAGCCAGCTGCCGAGAAAACTACGACGCCTGTGAAGAGACAGCCAGTGCGTCGAAAGAGAAAAAGGGCTTAACTGTCGCAGAACTCCAACTTTTGATCCCCTCGTCCGCAGTAAACAGACGTTTTCCGAATTCTCACTTAAGGAGTTGACGCATGGACAAATCAAGTAAGGTTTTAGTCGTCTTTATTTCGCTGACCGTTTTTGTTCTTGCTCTGGTGGTCAGACCTGGCCAGAGTCATCAACAGCAAAACTCGGCGACGAATCGTGGTCTGATTGAAAAACCGTCAGGCCAAGGTCAAACGCCATCTCCCGCGGCAACACCCGATCCCGCTACGGCAACCTGGAACATTCCCGCAGACGCCGACAAGACTAAGAATCCGATCGCTACGTCGGAGGAGTCGATTAACAAAGGCAAAGAGCTATTCATGACTCGCAAAGGAAACTGTATTTTCTGTCACGGCGAAACAGGTGCAGGTAATGAAGAGAACCTGCCAAAGCTGAGACGGAAACCGGCGGATCTTTCAGACAAAGAAAGAATTAAAAAATTATCGGACGGCGAGCTGTTTTGGAAGATCACTCTTGGCATTCCAGGCATCATGCCAGGAAGAGAGAAGCAGCTGACTGAAGAAGAGCGTTGGCATGTAGTCAACTACATTCGTACGCTCGGCAAAGATATTCCGATGAACTAAGTCCTCCGTCGGGCTCGGGGAGCAGTCACCGCGCATCCTTAACTCTCTGAAATTGGAAGATTGAATGTGGTGGCTCTTGAGCAGGGGTAAACTGCCCTTCCTATCGCTGCTTGAAAGTCTTCCACGCAGTTGTAGGCACTCAAGATTGAGAGTCTCTAGGTCCGGAAGGCGGTTTACCCCCGCTCAACGTGCGTCATCTTCAACTTTCGACTTTCGGGTGCACACACGAATGACCACTGAAGCTTGCTATTGCCAATCATCCTGAGACGAAGGTTGCGGCGCATTGTCGCAGTTGCCGAATCGAAGCGTCGGAAATGATACGAAAGACGCGAGCTTTGCAGCCCTCAGGTAAATTGCGCGCAATCAATGAGTCGGCGATCACCATAGAACTCGAAACCAACCCCTTCTCCCAACGAGGCTCGCGTGCATCGCGAAAACTTAAGGCTTCGGGATCGAGACCAGCCGCAACCAAAACCGCACGAGCGCGCTTTAGAAATCCTGCCCAACGAGAAACCACAGCAATAAGAGCATTTGCCGGTGGCAGTTTTTGACCACGCATAGATTCGGGCACCGACTGAGTAGTAATGGAAATGACTTCTATTGATGAGGGCAGTAAATCCGAGATCTCGCCTGCTCGGGCGCGCATGGCAACCACAACTGCTCCAATCAGCGAGTCAGAATCGTGCAGCCGATCCGATTCGCCAACCACGACTCTTCTTCCCGTAGCAGTTTCAATCTCTGCAATGAGAATGCGCCTAAGTTCTACATCGGGTTCGATTATCAGAAAGTGATCAGGCGGCTGGGCCACTGACCAACGTCTTAACCCAGCTTGAACCTCAGCAAATGAGTAACCTTTTTCCCGAGTTGCCTTGTAGAACCGTGCAATCAAGTCATCAAGATCCTCCGCAACCGAGCCGTCACGAGACGGTGTGCGGGCTTTTACATAGACGCCACTTCCCCTTTTGAACTGGGCCCAACCGAGCCGGGCCAGCTCACGATAAGCAGCGCTGACAGTGTTCGAGTGAATCTTGTAACGCCGGGCAAGCTCGCGAGTGCTGGGTAGGCGCTCACCTGCAGCAAGATCGTTGCTCGCGATGCCGAGAATGATCTGTGTGACCAGTTGTTCGCGAAGAGGAACTTCGCTGCTCTTTGACAACCACAAGCGCATAGGGAGCGTGAAAATAATCGCTGTTTGAACGTAAGGTCAAGAAGAAAGCTGCGAATGGAACATTGACGATCGATTGTATTTTTGTTGGGTACTACTTATAGAATTGGTCACATGGATCAAGCGTCCTCAGCGATAGCGGTCTTAACGGCAATGATTACTCCAGCCGTTTTGATATCTGCCTGCGGCAGCATGATCTTGTCGACCTCTTCCCGGCTGGGCCGAGTCGTGGACCGTGTTCGGGCGTTGTCCGATAAGTTGGAGGAGATTGCCACAAACCCTCCTAACGAAATCAATTTGCGCGACAGGCAGGCAGTGATTTTCGAGCAGCTCGACAGGCTGACGAGTCGCGCGCGGATACTGCAAAGATCAATGGTTTGTTTCTATCTGGGACTCGGGATGTTTGTCGCAACGAGCGTGGCTATTGGCCTGGTGGCGCTCACGTCCCGATACACGCTGATACCTGTGATTCTGGGAATTGCCGGCGCGTGTTTTCTTTTTTACGGCAGCATGCTGCTAATCTTCGAAGCGCGCTTGGCACTTAGCACTATTCACGCAGAGATGGATTTTATTTGGAGACACAGCAAGCGAATCGCACCCGCTGAGATTGTGGAACAACATAAGCCGCACTTCGTCCACTTCCGAAAGCATTAAGCAATCTTTGTCCTCTGTGTGTACTCTGTGTCTCCGTGCCTCCGTAGTGTTCTTTGCGTGAATCACTCTCAAGCAAAAGTAGGTTCAGAGAAAACCTACCGCGTGAATTAACCAGGAGCAGTATGACAGCTTCGTACTTAACACTATTCAAATCAGGAGAACTCAACCTTCGCGTCGAGGCACTCGAGCGACTGCTTGAGCGCTGCACTGTCTGTCCCCGCGACTGCCTCAACAATCGTTTGCAAAATGAGATTGCTGCTTGTTATTCGGGCCGCTTGCCGATCGTCTCTTCGTATACTGCGCACTTTGGTGAGGAACCGGCACTCGTAGGAACGCATGGCGCAGGTAATATTTTCTTTGGCAACTGCAATCTGCGTTGTGTGTATTGTCAGAACTACCAGATATCACAAACGCACAAAGAGCAACTCAAAAAAGAGGTAACGCATGAGCGTCTTGCTGAAATGATGCTTGAGTTGCAGCAGCGCGGTTGTCATAACATCAACTTCGTTTCCCCGACTCATTTCGCGCCGCAAATGGCCCGCGCAATCTTGATTGCTGCTGCGGAAGGTCTGAATCTGCCGATTGTCTATAACACCAACGCGTACGATTCAGTTGAGGTCTTGAAACTGTTCGATGGAATTGTTGATGTTTACTTGCCAGACTTGAAGTACGCAGAAGACGAAGCTGGTTACCTTTACTCTAAAGTCCGTGGATACCAGCAGTACGCTAGAGCGGCAGTTAAAGAAATGTTTCGCCAGACAGGACCGGATCTTGTTTTTGGCGCCGATGGTCTATTAAAACGCGGCTTGATCATTCGACTACTAGTTCTTCCGAATGACATCGCTGGGATCCGCGACTCCCTGGAATGGATCAGAGATGAGCTGAGCCCTCGAGTGGCGATTTCACT
>JBKPAL010000105.1:0-29675 GCA_046726395.1 Acidobacteriota bacterium | reverse complement strand
GCGATCACCTATTGGCGCTTCACCCAGTTGACCCAACGATTCCACCGCAGCGCACTGCACGTGTGCCGTTTCGTCATGTAGCGCTTCAATCAAGTGCAACGCTCCACGAGGATCTCTTATCGACCCTAATTTTCTTGCTGCAATTGCGCGCAGGATGGGCGAAGGGTTGTCACGCAGTTCGTGGACGATTTCATCGAAATACCCGTAATCGAAAAGTGCGCCGAGTGCAGGACCGCGTTGCTGAGGGTTCCTGCTCGATAGTGACGCAACTAAACCAGCCGCTACTCTCTCGCGAATTGCTGCGTCTTGAGAATCGATAACAAAGCTATCGTAATCCTCGCCCGCCAGGACCTTTTGCAGTTCTAAGTCCACGCGGTCGAGGGAATCGTGTTGTGTGGTCTCAAAATCCACGATTGTGGCGTTTGTATTAAGGGGTCTATTGGAGTGAGCCAGACCCGGTTGGATGGATGCAGGAAAGCCTTATCTGAGGTTAACGCTCCGTTAGAGGAAGCTACGGCTCGTCGCTAAACTTGTAACCGATTCCCCAGACGGTCAGAACCATCTGTGGGTTTTCCGGATTCTCTTCAATCTTCGCACGTAACCTATTGATATGTGAGTCGATGGTCCGATCGTAACCTTCGTACGAGTAGTCCCAGATCTTTTCCAGCAGGTACTTACGCGGGAAAACCCGGCCCGGGTTCGATGCGAATAGACGCAGCAAATCAAACTCCTTGGGTGTGAGTTCGACTTGACGTTCTCCAATTGTTACCTCGCGCTTAGCTGGATCGATGCGGAGTCTTCCACGCACGATGGGTGCTTCGTCTCTGTTTCCATCTGGTCCCTTGGCAGTTCTCGATCGCCGCAGCACCGATTTAATGCGCGCTTCGAGCTCACGCAGGCTGAATGGTTTGGTAATGTAGTCATCGGCGCCCATCTCAAGTCCGAGCACCTTATCGACTACATCGTCTTTAGCCGTCAGCATCAGAATCGGTAAGTAGTTGACCTTTTCCCGAAGCTCTTTGCAAACAGCAAGTCCGTCCATCTTCGGCAACATTAGGTCAAGGACGACAGCGTCGGGTGGATCATCCAATGCTGCCTTGATTCCCGTGAGACCATCTTCGACGGTTTTCACGTTATACCCGGCACGAGAAAAATACTCACTAATTGCAGTGGAAATATTCTCGTCGTCTTCGACCACGAGCAGGGTGACCTTACGGTCGCCTGGATCGGTCAGTGTGTTTTCTTTGGTAGTGCGCTGTCTGTCAGTAGCTGCCGTTATCATGAGTTTTAGTCACTTGGGAAACTGACAAGCAGGAGGCTCAAGAGGGTTTGCGTCACTGGGGGCAACGCAACATCGGCGACTGGATAGTACAAAAGAACCGGCCCAAACTCAAGCTCTAGTGTTCTGACCTCCCTCGCTTGCCTCGTCGCTTGGTCCTTCACCTTAGCAATCCTAGGCGATCAATTTGAACTACGGATGAACAGCTGGTTTAGCGGCGGTCCCCAGACCCTTCTGCAATCTTTCCTCGTACTGAGCAATGAGACCGGACAATGCTGGCACGCCCGTGGCCTTTTTGCCCAGCTCTTTCAACAGACTCAAAGCACGCGGGTCTCCCTGAGTAGCCAACGCGTCAAATGAAGCGTTGATGAGATTGAAATCCAGCCGATCAACCGCTGCTGAAGCCGCTTCTGACAATACAGTGTAAGCTTTAGGGTCGTCCTTGGCTAAATTCCCGATAAGTCTTAGTGCTGCAGCCCTTACCTGCGGCCGATTTCCTGGACTTACATAGCGATAAGCCAATTCTCGAGCCCTGGTGTCACCCAGTGCGGCCAATCCGGAGAGGGCTGAGGCCTTGATATTGTCCTTCCACGACGGCACTTCCAAGAGCTTTACAAGTGGTTCATAAGCGCTTGGGCCCTTGCTTTGCCCGAGCGCCATGGCGGCAGCCTTGATCACGCCGTAGCTCTGATCGTTTAAGAGTTGCCGATACAAATCCGCGAGGGTCGAATCATTTGAGGCGGCGAGTGCATTGACAGCGCTGGCGCGCACACGAGCATCGCGATCTCTGGTCGCAGCCACGAGCGCGTTGCGGATAGGTGCCCCTTTTATGCCTTTCAACGCAGCAGCCGACTCAAGCCGAACTCCCCAGAACTGATCCGACTTCAAGCGATCAGCAATCGCTGTCGATATTCGTTCCTTTTCAGACTCGCTCGAGATGTTTAGTTTTTCCTTCAGCTGGTCTAGCGCCCAGATTCGACCTAAGACGTCCTCATCCTTACTTAGCTGATACGTCAACTCGTCGACCGTCTTATTGAAATCCAGTTCTTTTATGATCGTCCGGTGATAGTCGAAGTTAATCAGCAGTGGCTTCGAATCAACTTTGAACGTATACGACTGTGAACGCTTAGGTTCGATCTGAATGTGCTCCAGGTGCTTGGATTGAGCAGTGACGATTTCGACGTCGACCGACGCTCGGAAGAGTTCTGCTTGTGGAAACTGCGACTCCATATCGATCTTCTGCAATTGTTCAACGGTTAGCTTCACAGATCGGCCCGGCTCATCATAGACCTGAGTCACACGAAATATCGGATGGCCCATCTTGTAGATCCATTGATCGAAGAACCAATCCATCGACTGCCCAGTCGATTCCTCGATTGCTATGCGAAGTTGCTCCGTCTGGACCGGCTGATGTGCATACTTCCGCAAGTAATAATTAATCGCGCGCCACCAATCTGCCTCACCGAGCTGCTTGCGCAGCATATGAAGCACTGCACCACCTCTCGGATATGCATAGGTATCAAAGACAGAATCCGGGCTCGCGTAGTGTCTGGTGACAATTGGATGACGGTTTCCCTGTTTCCAAGTGTTGAAGTAAGTGTCTTGATTCGCTTTTACGTCGCTATACAAAAAATCATCTCGGCCCAAGTTGTGCTCATCCCACATCGCCTGGAAGTAGGTAGCGAAACTCTCATTCAACCAGATATCGGACCATGATCGCGCTGTTACATAATCACCAAACCATTGGTGCGCCAGCTCGTGTGACTGCAGACCATCGCTGGTTTGATCCAGTTCGGTACGCACATCGTGGATCATATTGTCTGTCTGCGTCGTTGCAGAAATGTTCTCCATACCACCACCAAAGTCGCGCACCATCGTCTGCGCGTACTTTGCGTAGGGATACTTGATGCCGGTCTTTTCGGAAAAGAACTTAACCATTTCCGTCAGTCGCGCGGTCGTAACTTTTCCAGCTTCAACTTCGCTTGGATAGACGTAACTGATGATCGGAATATCGCCGTACTCAGAAGTTATAGGCGTATATTCGCCGACGATGATTGAGCTCAGATAGCTCGCATGCGGCTGTTGCATCTTCCAGTGAAAGGTCCTTGTTGCGTCCCGGTTCTCTTTTGTTTCCACCAGTTTACCGTTTGAAATCACTATAAGAGGTTTCTCAACAGTAGCCATTATTTCCGAAGTGAAGAAGTCGTTCGGGTGGTCGTAACAGGGAAACCAATAGTGGTTGTACTCAGACTCCCCTTGCGACCAAATCTGCTTCGGACGCGAAGGATCCTCAGGAGTCGGCTTTATGAATCTGATGCCGTTTCCAACTAAAGCAAGCTTCCTCGTCATTGGGCCATTGGTCTGATAGTCAATCAACAACGCCACGTTCTCATTAGGCTGGTAGGAGCGGTCCAGAGTTATTCGAAGCTTCTCTTGATCTCCATCAAATGTATATTTCAGCGGAGTACCAGACGTGAGTCGCACTGCTTGGAAAGTCATATTCGCTGCATCAAGTTCGATGTTCTTCAGGTCAGCGACGAGAGGAGCAAGACTGATCTGTTCTTTGCCGATGAGTCGCTCATGTTCCCAATCGAATTTGAGATCGAGTGCGATGTGATGAGTGTCAAAGTTGTGATCAGGAATGTAACGAGCAGGCGGAAAAGGTTTTGATGCTTTTTGCGTCTGCGGTGTAGGACCAACAACAGCCACGGCCAATGAAACTGGAGGCACGCTGATCCCAGCTATCGCCAGCAATAACACAAACAGACAAATGAACCGTTCGATCTTCTTCATTACTATCTCCTGACACATTCTTGTCGGAATCGATTGACTAGCATTCTTACATGTATCAACCGTTGTTATGAAGTGACACAATAGTTGACATTTTTTCGCTGTCGTTCTCGTCAGTTCGTCAAGTGAGATCACTACAAACGATCGATCAAAAGTAAATCTCAAGCTCGCTTGACAAAGCCTGAGGTCACGAGCAAAATCCCGCTCGCCTCTTTACAACAACTTCTCCCTATTATTGAAGCGAGTTTAGCGATAATGACGAGCGCCGCAACTCTACTGCAGACGTCCCTTCCTGATCTTCAATTACACCGACGCGGAAAAGTTAGAGACGTTTATTCTGTTGACGAGAACTCTCTTCTAATCGTCGCGACGGATCGAATATCTGCGTTCGATTGTGTTCTGCCAACTCCGATCGAACGCAAAGGAGAAGTACTGACTGCTCTGTCTAAGTTTTGGTTTGAAAAGCTCGCGACGATTGTCCCGAATCATCTCATCACAAGTGACCTGGATGCTATGCCCGATTCGGTACGAAGACAGTCAGAGATTCTCAGGGGCCGTTCAATGCTCGTTCGCCGAGCGGAAGTTTTTCCAGTCGAGTGTGTTGTTCGAGGTTATCTCGTGGGTTCGGGCTGGAAAGACTACCTTCGAACAGGTGAAGTATCCGGACATCGGTTACCGCCTGGCTTACAAGAATCCGCTGAGCTTGAAAAGCCGATTTTTACGCCTTCGACGAAGGCGGAAGAAGGACACGATGAGAATATTACCGAAGCACAGGTTCGAGACATGCTCGGGGACGAGATCTTGAAGTCGCTTCGGAGCATTTCCCTGGAGCTGTATACGCAAGCTCGTGACTACGCCCGGACTCGAGGAATCATCATCGCTGATACGAAGTTCGAGTTTGGACGGGATCGCAATGGACAAATCATTCTTGTGGACGAGGTTCTAACTCCCGATTCGTCGCGGTTCTGGCCAGCCGAAAGCTATAGCCCCGGAAAATCACAACCCTCATTTGATAAGCAGTTCGTGCGCGACTACTTGGAAACGCTGGATTGGGACAAGAAGCCGCCGGCTCCGAGCATTCCATCGGATGTGGCCGAGGCGACTACTGCTAGGTATCTAGAAGCGTATCGCTTGATTACGGGACGAGAACTTTAGTCATTTTCGCTGCTCTGGCGGCGGACTTTGGAGCTGACTGTAGATGCGTGCTCAATTGGAAGCGCTAATTGACGAAATGTTGGACGGACAGATTCTCCTGGAAGAAGCCGTCGCCGAATTCGAGAAGCTCTACATTCAGAAAGCTTTGGAACGCCATAAGAAACACCTTTCCAGAACTGCAAAGATCCTTGGAATTCACCGCAATACGCTCTCCAAGAGAGTAACTTCCTACAAGAAAACCGACCGACTTGCAGCTCGTTCAGCCAAGGCTGGCGGTCGGTAACACAAAACGCTCACCCTCTAACAAATGAATTCGTCGCGGCAACCGGTCCGGTTGACAACAAGTTTGGCCGGACGATATTCTTAGCACTCGCTTACAAAGAGTGCTAATTTTTAGCCCCATCCTTAAGTAAGCAACCAGCAATCTTATTAAAGCAGAACTTCGAAAGGAGAATTACGAATGGCTACGAATATCAGACCTCTCCATGACCGCGTGATTGTGCGCAGACTTGAAGAGGGCGAGCAGAGGCGGGGCGGCATCATCATTCCTGATACCGCTAAGGAAAAGCCGCAAGAGGGCGAGGTAGTAGCAGTCGGCGAGGGTAAATATAAGGACGACGGAACACGACAAACGTTGGACGTTAAAGTCGGTGACCGTGTCTTGTTCGGCAAGTACAGTGGATCTGAGATCAAGATTGATGGCGAAGAGCTGCTGATCATGCGCGAGGACGAAATTCTGGGAATTATCGAGCGCGCTGGAGCAGCCAGCGGTGGCAAGAAAGGCGGCAAGTAGCACTGAAAAGGTAGCTAACCCGCTTTTTAGTTTGTCTAACACTTTATTCAGCAGGAGAAAAGAAAGAGATGGCAAAGCAAGTAGTTCACGGCGAAGAGTCGCGCGCAGCGATTTTGCGAGGCATCAATCAGCTTGCCGACGCAGTAAAAATCACGCTGGGCCCGAAAGGCCGCAACGTAGTGATTGATAAGAAATTTGGTTCGCCCACCATCACTAAAGACGGAGTGACCGTGGCGAAAGAAATTGAGCTCAAGGACGCGCTGGAGAACATGGGAGCGCAGATGGTTCGTGAAGTCGCCTCAAAGACTTCGGACGTAGCCGGTGATGGAACGACCACGGCGACGGTTCTGGCTCAAGCGATTTTCCGTGAAGGTGTGAAGACTGTCGCGGCCGGAGCTAATCCAATGGCACTGAAACGCGGCATCGACAAAGCCGTCGAGCGCGCAATCGAAGAGATCAAACGGCTCTCGAAACCTGTGAAAGGTGATGCGATTGCACAAGTAGGAACTGTTTCCGCAAACGGTGACCAAACTATCGGCAACATCATTGCCGAAGCGATGAACAAAGTCGGGAAAGACGGAGTGATTACCGTTGAAGAGTCGAAGACGATGGAAACCTCGCTTGAGGTCGTCGAAGGTATGCAGTTCGATCGTGGCTATCTCAGCCCGTACTTCGTGACGGACCCAGAGCGCATGGAAGCTGTTCTCGAAAATCCCCTCATTCTCATCCACGAGAAGAAGATCAGTTCAATGAAAGACCTGCTGCCGCTGCTTGAGCAGGTAGCGAAGATGGGTAAACCGATGCTGATCATTGCAGAAGATGTTGAGGGTGAAGCACTCGCTACATTGGTAGTTAATAAGTTGCGCGGCACTTTGAACATCGCAGCTGTTAAGGCCCCAGGATTTGGCGATCGTCGTAAGGCCATGCTCGAAGACATTGCCATTCTGACCGGCGGTAAGGTGATCAGCGAGGACCTCGGAATCAAGCTCGAGAATGTCAAACTGGAAGACCTCGGTCGTGCCAAGAAGATCACCATCGACAAGGACAATACAACGATCGTCGAAGGTGCCGGCAAGCAGTCTGATATCGAAGGGCGTGTGAAGACGCTTCGCGCTCAGATCGAAGAGACGACGTCCGATTACGACCGCGAGAAATTGCAAGAGCGGCTTGCCAAGCTGGTCGGCGGCGTTGCGGTAATCAAGGTCGGAGCAGCAACCGAGACCGAGATGAAAGAAAAGAAAGCTCGTGTTGAAGATGCGATGCATGCGACTCGCGCGGCCGTCGAGGAAGGAATCGTTCCTGGTGGTGGCGTGACACTCGTTCGCGCTGCTAAGGCGCTGGAGAAGTTTCAGATCAACGCCAATGGTGAGGGCGATCCTGATGAGCAGATCGGCGTAAACATCGTGCGCCGAGCTCTCGAGGAACCACTTCGCCAGATTGTTCAGAACGCCGGCAAAGAAGGCGCGGTTGTTGTCGAACGCGTACGCGCAGAGAAGAGCGAGAACTTCGGTTTCAACGCGCAGATCGAGGAATACGGCGATCTCGTAAAGGCTGGAGTCATTGATCCCGCAAAGGTAACGCGTACTGCTCTGCAGAACGCAGCCTCAATCGCTGGATTGATGTTGACGACCGAAGCGATGGTTTCCGAGATTCCGGAAGACGACAAATCCACGCCGATGCCAGGCGGCATGGGTGGCATGAGCGGAATGGGAATGTAGTTTAGTTTCCCATCGACTTTGAAGCGGCTTCACCTGCAAAGGCTGAAGCCGCTTTTTCTTTCCTATTGACCCATCGATAGTTCTGCACTATAACCGCTGCGTTGCTGAAAGCCTTAACCTAATGCATTGGCGCCATCTTGCCTCGGGTTCTCACTAATTCCGGTAGCTCAGTCATTCCTGAACGACCATAACCCTCAAACACCCTCTCAGAAAGGAGCCAACGTGGCTCGCCTGTCATCACCAATTGAACAACTCAAGAGTCATTATCAAGTGATAGTCATTGGCTCAGGTTACGGCGGAGGTATCAGCGCCTCGCGACTCGCTCGGGCTGGAATGCAGGTTTGCATCCTTGAACGCGGGAAGGAATTCCAACCAGGAAATTTCGATGCGACGCACAACCCTATAAGCCCGGGCCAGTATCCGGATACTGAAGTCGAAGCAATGCGCGAGGTTCAGGTCGATCTTCCAAAGCTACATACAGGATCGAAAACTGGGCTTTACGATTTGCGTGTCAATGACGACATCAACGTATTTGTAGGTTGCGGATTAGGTGGAACTTCGTTGATCAATGCGAACGTCTCATTGCAGGCAGACGCTCGAGTGTTTCAATTGCCGGAATGGCCCGCCGAGTTCCGCAACGATCCACACCTGCTTGATAAGTATTACGAGCATGCGCGCACGATGCTGCGACCGGCGCCTTATCCGCCAACCTCCTCCGAATTTCCCGAGCTTACCAAGCTGAATGCCCTAGAGAAGTCAGCGAATTACATGCACGCGTCCTTCTCACGGCCGCCGATCAATGTGAACTTCGAGACCCTAGAGAGCAACAAGAACCATGTCGGAGTTGAGCAACATCCTTGCGTTGGCTGCGGCGACTGTATGTCGGGCTGTAACTATCGAGCCAAGAATACTGTTCTGATGAATTATCTTCCTGACGCCAAAAACCACGGCGCGGAAATCTTTACCGAGATATCGGCTCGCTATGTCGAACGCTTGAATGACCGTTGGCTCGTGCATTACCAATTGCAGAATACGGGTCGCGAGAAATTCGATGCTCCTACGCTTTCAGTAAGTGCCGACTTGGTTGTGCTTTCCGCAGGCACTTTGGGAACGACGGAAATCCTTCTTCGCTCCAGAAAAAATGGTTTGTCTCTCTCGGATCGACTCGGTGAAAGCTTCACTGGTAATGGCGATGTGCTCGCCTTTGCGTACAACTGCGACGAAGAAATAAATGGTATTGGTTTTGGACCGCACCCGGTGTCCGAGAATGGCGAAAAACGTCACAAAGTCGGACCGTGCATCACTGGCCTGATTGACATGCGCACCCAAGATAATCTGACGGATGGCATGGTTATGGAAGAAGGTTCTATCGCCGGCGCTTTCGGACCTTTGCTACCGAAGATTTTCGCAATCGCTGCCGCGGCTGAAGGTGTTGATACAGATACGGGACTTCAGGATCTCATTCGAGAACGTGCCCGTGAACTCGAAAGCCTTCTACGTGGTCCTTACTACGGCGCCATGAGAAATACTCAGACGTTTTTAGTAATGGCCCACGATGACGATAAAGGCAAACTTTATCTTCAGGACGATCGCATCAGAGTCTCGTGGCCCGGCGTTGGAACTCAGCCCATATTCGCCAAGATTGGAGAGAAAGTGAAACAGGCAACGACTCCATTAGGCGGCACTTACCTAAAGGATCCGATTACACACAGAGCGACCGGCGAAGACCTCGTCACAGTACATCCGTTAGGTGGATGCATCATGGCAGACTCCGCTGAACTCGGTGTGGTGAATCACAAGGGTCAGGTCTTCGCCGGCGCACATGGCTCAACACCTTACGAAGGTTTGTATGTCGCCGACGGTTCAGTGATTCCCCGCCCCGTCGGCGTGAATCCATTACTCACCATCTCCGCCATCGCGGAGCGTTCTGCTGCACTGATGGCCCAGGACCGGGGATTGAACGTTGACTACTCTTTGCCTTCAAGTCCGACCACACTAGACATTCCGGTCAAGCTTGGTGTTCGTTTTTCGGAGAGCATGAGTGGCTACTTCTCAACCTCAGTCACAGATGACAAAGATGACTGCTATCAACGCGGAAATGCTCGCGGACAGTCTGAAGGTTCGCCTTTCCAGTTCATCCTCACAATAATTTCTGACGATCTCGAGCGGACTGTCTCTGATGTTAATTACGTTTCTAACATGCTCGGTAGCGTTAAGGCGCCGGCTCTCTCACCTGAACCACTAACGGTCACGGAGGGCAAATTCAATTACTTCCTCGTCGACAGGGACCGCGTCGAGACTAAACGGATGCAGTACAAGATGCGGTTAACCTCTGTAGACGGGAAGGATTTTTACTTTTCAGGATTTAAACTCATCCGTGACGAGACAGGCGTCGATAGTTGGTCAGACACTACAACGCTTTACATAACGGTCTATGGGGGCCAAAACGATCAAGCTAAAGTTATCGGAAAAGGAATACTGCGGATTCCTATTGCTGCTTTCATGAAACAGCTAACCACAATGCAGGTTACAAACTCACGCAGTCTCGGCGAACGGTGGGAAGGCATGCTCAAATTCGGCCGGTTCTTCGGCGGACAACTTGTCGATACCTACGGCATTAATCTCATGTAAGCTGACAATCCATCACCGATTGCAGTTTGTCGATGGGCCGCGACGAAGGAGCATCGCTCGTACATGCCGGCAACTCCCAAATACCTTACTCAACAAGAAGCAATCGAATTGGTCCGTGAATCGATGGCCTTCAAGGGTGATTTTGCTCAATGGCTTGAAGATCAGATCACTGCTGATCTTCAAACCCAAACCTTCGCCGTTGATCTACCTCCGATAAAAGCTCCCTCTGAACTAATTGCTTCATTTAGCTCAAGAGGAGTAAAGCTCGTTCCGCGGTTCGGGGACTCAATTAGAGGTGGTCGCCCGACGGGTGCGAAATCATTTCGAGTTCGTGAATCAAGCGATTGCGCGTTCGTGCTTATTTCAAACAACGAAGCTAAAAGCAACTGGGGAGTGGAACTAGAGATCAATTCCGGCGCAGAGGGCGAGATCGTAACGCTAAAAGAATCAGGCAGCCCAAACGATCTTCCGAGCAAGCGCATTCACATCTTTCGCTTCAAAGCCATCAAGCATTGTCCAATGGTGGGTTGGTATGACCCGGGACAATTGGCGAGAACTGCGGTTGACGTCGTCGTTTCGACACTCTTTGGCAGGCATGCGGATTACCGTTTGATGGAAGCACTGGTTTCGGCTAGCGATACGGGGGCTTATGACCACTCACTCTATTGGAAGAACTCGTCCCTCGACTTGGAAGATCCGGATCTTTCAGAACGCGATGTTCCGGATCCCACGAGTAAGCCGCATGAGGACATCTGGTTAGACTACGTAGGCGACGTCGGTGATGGGTGGAATTCAACCTACGGAGTGGCCTATCAGCTTTCTCAACCTTATCTTGATATTAAGAACCCTTTCGATGGCGGAACATGTCGCACTAAACGAGGTGACATCCTGGTATTCGGGGGCGACCAGGTTTATCCAGTAGCGAATCGACAGCAATACCGAGAGCGGCTAACTCAACCCTATGAAACAGCTTTCGGTCGGAGCAACTCACCGCATCCACACGCGTACGCGATACCAGGAAATCACGATTGGTACGACAGCCTGGTTTCCTTCACTCGACTCTTCTGCCAGCGTCGCTGGTTTGGTGGTTGGCAAACTAATCAGACGCGTAGTTACTTTGCGTTGAAATTGCCTGGTAGATGGTGGCTACTCGGTACTGACGTACAGCTCAATTCAGATGTGGACATTCATCAAGTCGAGTATTTCAGATCAGTGGCGCAGCAAATGGAAGAGGGCGATCACGTGATCATCTGTACTGCTGAGCCTCATTGGGTCTATGCAGCTCTTTATGGCAAGGACGATTCGGACTATAACGAGAACAACCTCGCCTTTCTTGAGAAGAAGGTGATTGGAGATAAAGCGAAAGTTGCTGCTTTCATTGCTGGCGACGAGCACCACTATCGTCGTTACGAGGGAGTTGATGGAACTCAGAAAATCACGGCCGGTGGCGGCGGCGCCTTTCTTCATCCAACTCACGGGACCGTAGCAACACGACTCGCCGGAGGTTTTCAGCTCAAGCAGAGCTACCCGCAGCTTAGCGATTCGAAAAAACAGACGTTCCGCGATTTCGGTTTCCTGTTTATTAATCCGAAGTTTGGAGTGCTAACCGCGGGTTTGTATCTGCTTACCGCGTGGGCTGGGAAAACTGGTGTTGGACGATTTGGGTTAAGCGAAATCGATCAAGCTATGTTAAGTGCCGTAACTAGTTTGCAGAATCCCGCCGCTTTCTTTTGGGCGCTAGCGATGGTCCTCGGCTTCGCAATGTTCACCGACACTCATAAGCGTTGGTATCGATGGGTAGCAGGAATTCTGCACGGCACATCGCATCTATTTGCCACGTTCTTTATTGGTTGGTGGGCTGGTTACGTCGCGCTTTATTGGTTTGGTTGGGAATTCAACTCGTTCAGCCAGCTTTTCTTTTCAGCAATTTGTCTGATTGTGCTCGGCTGGATCGTCGGCTCGACGATAATGGGTATCTATCTTTTCATTTCGTTAAATGTATTCGGCCGCCAGGCTAACGAAGCTTTCTCTGCGCTAAAAATACCTGACTTTAAAAACTTCTTGCGTATTAGAATTGAGCAGAATGGTGATTTGACAATTTTTCCGGTAGGCATTCGACGGGTCCCGCGAAAGTGGAAACGGCGTCGCGAGGGTACGGATGGGTCAGCTTACGTTCCTGACGATAATGACGCGACAGCTCCAGAATTAATTGAGCGCCCTTTGTATTTCAACCTCGCTGCTACTCCTGGAAGGCTGTCGGTAGTTAACTCTGCAGCGCGAAGCTTGTCGGATGAGACCACCTCCCAGTAGCCCTAACCTGCTGGCACATTCGCAATTGAATCGGCCTTTCTCGAAAGGGGCCAGACATGGAAAACCAATCCTCTTCAGCTGTCCGTCACGAGGAAACAGTCGTTCCCTTCACTGCCGGCGACGGGTTTCAATGCAATCTAATTCATATTAAGAGTGCGAAGCCGCCGACACGTGGTCCAGTAATTCTGGTCCATGGAGCGGGCGTGCGCGCAAACCTGTTTCGTGCTCCAGTAAAAACAACAATCGTAGATGCATTAGTCGCGTACGGTTATGACGTTTGGCTTGAGAACTGGCGCGCCAGCATCGACTTGCCACCAAACGAATGGAATCTTGATAAAGCAGCTTTGTACGATCATCCGGCTGCTATCAAGAAGATTGTTGCGGAGACAGGTGCCAATGAAGTAAAGGCGATCATTCACTGTCAGGGTTCCACTAGCTTCATGATGTCGGCGGTCGCCGGTTTACTACCACAAGTAAAAACGATCGTCGCGAATGCCGTTACTCTGCATCCCGTAGTGCCTAAGTTTTCGGAAACAAAGCTGAACGTCGCGGTTCCAATAATGAGTCTGCTGACCGACTATTTAAATCCGCAGTGGGGATTAAAAGCGCCGACGCTAACAGCGAAAGCGGTAAGTGTTTTAGTCAACGCGACGCACCACGAGTGCAAGAACGCTGTGTGTAAGCAAGTCAGTTTCACGTATGGAACTGGATTCCCAGCGCTGTGGTTACACGAGAATATCAACGATGACACGCACGAGTGGCTTAAACAAGAGTTCGCCGCTGTTCCGCTGACATTCTTCAAACAGATGGCACGCTGCGTTCGCAAAGGTAATCTCATCTCGGTAGACGGATACAAAGAGTTGCCGGAAGATTTTTGCGCTCAACCGCCACAGACTGATGCTCGCTTCATTCTCACCGCCGGAGCAAAGAATTTGTGCTTCCTTCCCGACAGCCAGGTAAAAACATTTGAATGGCTGCAGCAGCAACGCAAGGACTACCACCAGTTACAGATCTTTCCCACTTATGGTCATCTGGACGTTTTCATGGGTAAACGCGCCGCCAAAGATACTTTCCCTTTCATTCTTGCTGCACTCGACGGAACGAATTAGGAGGCAGACATGAGCATTCCACGACGCCTTAACAAGCAATCCGGCCGATACTCGTTGGTTGACGGTATTCCGTTTCATCTGCCGATCTACTGTCGCAACTCGCCGTGCCTGATGGCGGCATTTTCGATAAATGCCGAGAAAGCTCGTGAACTACTCCCCGGCAACGAGATTTATCCTTTGAGACTTTGGAACAAGGGCGTACTGCTGATCACGGTGATCGATTATCGGGATACCGTCATCGGCAAGTACATCGAATACAGCATCGCGATCGCCTGCACTCATGGGCCACATTCTGCTCCCAGACTCTTGCCGGCGTTGCTCACGCAGAATTATGGCAGCGGCCAGTATGTCTATGATCTTCCGGTGAGCACAGAAATTTCAGTCAAGGGAGGAAAAGGTATCTGGGGAATGCCGAAGCATCAGGCAAACCTGAACTTCATTATCACGGACAAGACTGTTAGTGCGCAGTATGACAAAGACGGACAGTTTGCGATGAAGATCGAAATCGATAATCCCGGCAAAGCTTGGATACCTGTGAACATGGCCGCGGTGAACTACTGCCAATATCGCGGGATGCTGATGAAGTCTTCCATCTACTTCAAAGCAAAAGCCGGATTCAGTCTATTTAAGAAAGGTGCGGCACGCCTCACCATCGGAGATCATCCTCGAGTGCGAGCACTGAAAGAACTCGAGATCAGTAAAGACCCAGTCTTCACAGCATTTATCCCCGCCGCAAATGGAATGCTCGACGACCATTATGAAGCTTGGTTTTTAAGTTTCCCTCAGCCGCCAACCCAGCGCCCGGAAGGATTCGAGAGTGTGATCGATCTCGGCCTAAGCCAGGAGTGGCTGAGTCCACCAAAACCCTTAGACGACGCGCTGACGAACGCCTTTGTCTCAGCCACTGGAGCTCCCCATGAAAAAAACCAAACTGCTGTTAGTTAGTTATGCGGCGCTCTTTGCCGCAATCTCGATCTACTTCGGAACAGCATGGTCAACCGTCATTTTCCAGTTCCCAGTATTACCAGAGCTTTTGGTTCGAAACTATTACCAACATTTCGTTCCTCAAGGCTCTGCCGCTACGACTTTCTTGTCCATCCTCTTGCCGCTGATGTCCGCAGTTTGCCTAGTAATGCTTAAGGAGGAATGGAATACGCGATTTCGCTGGGTACCAATCACTGTATTCGCCGCAATTATTGCTGCCGCCTGCGTCCATTACTTTTTTGTTCTACCAATCAATCGTGAAATGGCAACGCGAATCAGTGATCAGACGGAACTAACTGCAGTGATTAGCAAATGGGTGCAGTACACCTGGTATCGCGTGGTCCTTTGGAGTGTTGAATGGCTAGCAATGATGTACTACTTCGGCGCCCGTGCTTATCAATCGATGGTGAAATAGTTCGACTGATTGACGATTCAGGGCTCCGCCCTTTGGACTGAGAAAGCAGCTCCTCTCCAATGGCTTTAAACAACAGAGTTGCTTCCTCCAATACAGAAGGGCACAGCCCAAGAAATTTCTAACACATATTAACGGAAGGGCGGAGCCACTTCCTCAAGTCAAAAGCGCCAAGGCCATGGGCTCGAGTTAATCAACAAATTCTGTCGACCAAAGGAGCGCCCATGAAAACGAAGCTTCTCCTCCTCGTTTACTCACTAATCTTCTTCGGCGCGTCTTACTACCTTGGCATCGGCTGGTCCACCGCGATCACGCAGTTCCCGGTAATGCCGATGCTGACCGTAGAAAATTACTATCTCCACTTCGTACCGCAGGTCGCTGCTTCAACAAAGTTTTTGTATGTCCTCGTGCCACTGATGTTCATCGCGACGGCAATAATGTTGGTGGCAGAGTGGCGGACGCGACTGCGTTGGGTACCGATCGTGATCATGTTGGCGCTGATTGTATCGAGCTCAATCACCTACTTTTTGATTTTTCCAGTCAATCGAGCGCTTTCTGCAGGCGTCACCGATCCTGCGCAATTCTCCGAGTTGATTAATGCGTGGGTCCGTTACACCTGGTACAGAATTCCGCTCTGGACCATCGAATGGCTCTGCATGATGTTCTATTTTGCAGTCCGCGCATATCAGGCAATGACCTTGGTGCGCTCATGAAAAAGAAGAATTTCGTCTATGTCCTGCTCATCCTGATTGCGGCAATGACTACGCTAACCGGTGCGATACAAATCGTCGTGCCGGCCTTTATCCTGCGATTGCTTTCGGCAGAGGTAACTCCCACGAGCAAGCACTTTTTCGCGATCGTCGGAATGTTTATGGTGCTATTTGGTGGCGCAACTCTGAATGCGTTATTGAGCTTCGCGCATCATCCGATCGTCATCTTCTGGTCAGCACTACAGAAGTTAGGTGCTTCCGTCGCAGTCGGACTCGGTGTGCAACGAAACGTGTTTGCTTCCATCGCACTCATAGTCGCGGTCGTAGATCTGCTTTCCGGTCTATTGCTGCTGTGGTATTGGAAACGAATCCGGCAGGAGACTTAAGTCATGGCGAGCTCTATGCAACACAGACCTCCCCTTGCACCGCCCGAAGACTATACCGGCCCTAAACGAGCCCTAATATTGGCGGGTGGTGGGATGCGCGTCGCCTACCATGCGGGCGCATTGCGAGCCTTGTATGAGGCCGGATTGCGATTCAGTCACGTAGACGGCACGTCAGGAGGAATCATAAACACGGCGATGGTGCTATCGGGTCTCTCGACAGTTGAAATGTGTGACCGGTGGCGTACATTCAACGTAAACGAGGCAATCTCACCGATGCCTTTTTCGGAATATGTGAAGGCCAATCACCTGATGGCAATGTGCGATGCCGACGGAGTTCGCAACAAGATGTTCCCTCATCTTGGCATCCACATTGATCGCATCAATGCTGCCGTTGGTATGACCGGAACTTTCAACGTCTGCAATTTTTCTCGCAAGACAAACGAAGCCATTTCAAATGACAGGGTGGATCTCGACCTAATGATCGCGGGCATGTCGCTACCAATCTTCATGCCGCCAGTTAGAAAGGGCGATGTTTGGTACACCGATTCGGTTTGGCTGAAGGACGCAAATCTCCTGGAGGCAGTGCGACGCGGTGCTGAAGAACTTTGGGTGCTTTGGATCCTCAACAACACTCCCGAATACAAGCCCGGGTTTTTCAATCAATATGTGCATATGATCGAAATGAGCGCCAACGGTTCGTTGATAGATGAGTTTGAACGTATCGAGGAGCTTAACAAACACATCAATCAGGGTGAGAAACCGTTTGCACATACTCGTCCGATCAAGCTGCACCTCATCAGACCGAAGTCACCATTACCACTCGATCCGGATCTTTATCTGAATCGCATAACCACCGCTGGCTTGATCGATATGGGCTACGCTGATGCGCGTGAATATCTTCAGGATGTGCCGCCTCAAGGTGTGCCTATGAAACCGGAGACTCTAATGATGAGTACCGACAACAAACCTGGCGTGAGTTTTCGTGAAACTATGACTGGAGGGTTTTCGTTGGGCGAGACCGACCCGGTTCAAGGAAATAAGAAAGGCAACGATTTGGGTACTAACCTCTCGTTGCACTGCAACATCGATATTAAGGACATCTACGGTTTCATGTCTGATCCACAGCATGTGACTCCGATAAACGCACGAGTTGATTTTCCCGTTTTCGGTATGAACATTCCCTGCTCACGAGGAATTTTTAATCTGTTTCGAACAGGTGATGAACCCAAAACGAAGTACTTCGTGTATGAAGTCACCTTTGAACATGATGGTCAGCCCTATTTCTTGGCCGGCAAGAAAATGGTGCACGATGATCGCGGACCAGACATGTGGGCCGACATCACCACGTTGTTCACTCGACTGCATCGCGGCACCGATTCGACTGGTGAAGTTGCCGGAGCAGGCATCATCTACATTCACCGCGAGCAATTGTTCAATCTCATGCCCACCTTCCATGCGACGAACACAACTTCACCTGCAGAGAGTGCAAAGGTGCTCGCTGACTTCGGTCGGTTCTTCATGGGAGAATTGTGGGACAGCTACAAACATTGATCGTCGCGAAAAGACTTGGCTCCATTAACGCGAATGACGGATCTGAAAAGAGTGACTGTTGACAGCTTCACTGTCGTTTTTCAATCCCTTTTAAGCGTTAATCCTCGGCAAAATTGGTTTTTCACTCGGTTTATGGTCCAATTCCGTCTTGAATCTAGAAAGCTTGTCTAAATCTGGGAAAACTCGGTGGGCCATCATTCATTTGGTTGATTCTTTCTAACATTTAAGTGCGGTATTCCTCATGGCCCTCGATTTGCTGTGCGCAAGCCCACAACAAAACCGAGGTCGACGTTAGTTTAAAGGCCGCAATACCCATTGAAGCGAAGACTTCTTCTGTAAGACTTGGTACAGACGTCAGTAAGACTTTCAAGCAAAAGTCCAGCCCGTCGACTCATTCGGACCCAAAAACTTCAAATACTAGGTGTGAATCCGGGACCCCACCGCTGGTCCACTAGACGATAATAGTCTCATCTGGACCACTCACTTTGAAGCTTTTGTCGCATTCCACGTTTATCCTAATCCAAAGGAGTTCTAAAGGAATTCAGGCCCGCACCCAGATTTATCGCGCGTAAGCCACGGATATCCCGTCAGCCCAGGAGCTTTCGCATATAAATGTCTTCTGCCCTTCCCCCAATTGTTGACGGCTGGCCCGGTTCCAGTCGCACCAACAAAGAATCGCGGACTCACCGGACGACTAAAAAGCCGCAGTCGGACATTCGGTCCCGCCTCGTGGGCGAATCGCCCGCGATGAAAAAACTGTTTTCCATTATCGAGCGAATGGCTCCGACCGATTGCTCTGTCCTGTTAACTGGAGCTACGGGAACGGGCAAGGAATTAGTTGCGCGAGCAATACATGACCTGAGCCCACGCCGCGACGCAGCCTTTGTAGATGTGAACTGCTCTGCCATTCCCGAAACATTGATCGAAGCCGAGCTGTTTGGGCATCAGCGTGGAACCTTCACAGGCGCTAATGAAAATCGTTGTGGTCTGTTTGAGAAGGCGTCTGGTGGGACTCTGCTGCTCGATGAAATCGATGCTCTCAATCTTTCGGCACAAGCAAAGTTGTTACGTGTTTTGCAAGAACGGACCGTGCGTCGAATTGGGGCGCGAGCAAACATTGCGATCGACGTACGGATAATCTCGGCGACAAATTGTGATCTTGCTCAGGCCGTGGCTGCCGGCCGCTTTCGACCGGACCTGTATTACCGGTTGCGAGTGCTGCCGTTGCAGCTTCCCGAGCTTTGTGCCCGTACTGGTGATGTGCCTCTACTCGTCGAGCACTTCACACGACTCAAAGCGGCACGGATGGGCCAGCCGGCCCGTCGCTTCACGGCTGAAGCCATGCGCGCATTGAGGGAATATCCCTGGCCGGGAAACGTTAGAGAGCTGGAAAACGCGATTGAGTATTCGCTCGCAATAGGAACCGATGAGGAACTCGGTCTCGAGGACTTGCCGCTCGAGATCTCACAAGGAGGTAGGCAAGTCGGAGTTGATGATCTTCGACAAGTGCTGCAAGCCTACATAGATGAAACGGTTCCGTTGGCTGAAATAGAGAAACGCTACATTCTTTCTGTGTTACAGCAATTTGGTGGTAATCAAGTGCGAGCGGCGGCCGCTCTCGGAATCGATCGCAGCAAGCTGTATCGACGGCTGCGACAGTATGGCGTAAAGGCGGTGCGATTCTTACAGGAAGAAGAACAAGATGGGTTGCAATTCCGCGGTATGAGAGGCGGAGATCAGATGAACGAGTAATCAAGACACGTTTGCCAAAGGAATTTAAAGTCATTTCAACTTAGGAAATTTTATGAAGCAGAACTGGCCGATGATCGTTGCTATAATCGTGATAGTCGTAGGCGTTGCCTATTTGGTAATGAAACGACGAAACCGAGCCTCGCGGTAACGACTACGATTACAATAACTCAGAACTTCCATCTCAGTGGGTTGCGTCTACCTATCGCAGTTCCTCAACCGCCCACTCCATTCAGAATTACGGAAGCAAAAGAATACTCAAAAGTGGCAAGAGGTAATTGTCTATGACACGCGTTCGTAGAAACTTGCTGCTGTCTGCACTGGTATTCTCGACAGTCCTGAAATTATTTCTCGCACTTACTTCATCCAATACATTCGACTCGATCGCATTTTTCGAGTTTCTACAACGAATCCGTGACGCTGGAGATCTTAGCCTTTATGACTTTAGGGGATCGTACAACAATATATTTAATTTTCCGCCTCCGATGATTCACGTCATTAAGGGACTCGGAGCTGTTACGGACAGTACGGGTTTGACATTCAAATTTTGGCTTAGAGCGTTGCCATCATTAGCTGATGTGGGAAGTTTTTTTCTTGTATGGCGGCTGGTGGCAGCACATAAAGACGCTTTCATTCTTCTGCTTCTTCTTGCACTGTGTCCCATCTCAATAGTCATCAACGGCCATGAAGGAAATGTCGACGGCTTGCTGATCTTTTTCGTGCTCTTATCGATTTGGTTACTTGAAATACGTGGGTCTGATTGGTGGGGAGGGATTGCTCTTGGGTTAGCTCTGAGCGTTAAGTTTGTACCGTTGATTTGGGTTCCAACTCTTTTCCTCTATATCCCAAAGGTCAGCAGCAAGGCAAAATATATGGCAGCGGCGGCTGTTTGTTTCTCTCTGTTATCGTTGCCATTCCTGGTCCAGGCGCCTTTAGCGAGCATCAGACAAGTGCTTGAGTACAGCAGCATCTATGGAGCATGGGGCTTTTCTAAACTAGCCGTTATTGCGTTTGGTCAGCCGCATATGCTTCACCCGCCCTTTGACCCAACCGGAGGACATTCTGTTTTCGCGGCCGTTCTAAAATACGCGATGATGGTCACGATTTTTATCGTCTCGTACTGGATGAACCGGCATGCGAACAAGCCCAGTCTTTTTAGTCAATGCGGATTCGTTGTCGCGTTATTCCTGTTTCTTACACCCGGCTTTGGGGTTCAGTACTTGGCTTGGCTTGTTCCGTTCACGGTTGCGGCTGGCTTGCGCGCGACGCTTGTTTATTACGTCGTTGGTTCTGTCTTTATCGCGTTTACGTTCATACCATGGTTCTTCGTGGATCGAGGCTTTTCTTATGTCGTCTTCAGTTGCTGGTTAGCAACACTTTGGGTTGCCTTAGAATTTTATCGCCAGATCACGCACGCAAGCTCCGGCAGCAATAAAAGTGTTTTGGATCGAAGAACGTTGAGTGAAGACGCTACTCAGTAGAAACTGGACATCACTCTATTGAAGATAAAAGGCCTAGTTGTTCGTTTACTTTGGTTCGCGTTAGGCGTGTGTGTAGGTATCTTAATCGTTTTGAAAGGTAGCCTATGGATCCGTTCTCAACATGCGGTTTCAGGAAAGATCTTTCCTGACACGAACCTCAATGATTTAATTACGATAAACACTGAAGATGACATCACACGCAAGAGAGACGAGTTAATAGCATTCATTTGGGGACCACAGGGACTTCCATCGAATCTTCCGGAAAGGGTGGAATCGAGCGTCGCAGACGGTAGGTATTCCAAGCTCAAAAATCTAAAGCAAATTGACCGGCTTACGATTTCAATGGATTGGGGATTAGCTTCGGTTATCTATCACTTCATTCCTGAAAATGGAAATAACAAGTTGCTGATCTTTCACGGAGGACATGATGGCGACTTCATCAGTGGGATACACGTGATCCAATCTTTTCTTGAGAAGGGGTTCGCCGTCATCGCGTTAACTATGCCGCTTGAAGATCCAAACACCAGGCCCGTGGTCGAATTGAAAAGAATCGGCAAGATTCAACTCACTTTTCATGATCAGCTGAAGCTACTACCAATGAAAAGCGGACAACCAGTTCAACTCTTTCTAACCCCCATTGCCGTCTCTTTGAATTACGCTCAAAGGTTCAACTATGACTCGGTTTATATGACTGGGGTTTCAGGTGGAGGTTGGACCACAACTTTGTATGCGGCGATTGATCCGCGAATAACCCGCAGCTATCCCGTCGCTGGAACCCTGCCATTGCATCTTCGAGAGGATCGGGATCGGATCAACTCGGCTCACCGATCCGCGGACTGGGGCGATTACGAACAAACAATACCGGAGCAGTACAACATCGCAAACTACCTGGAGTTGTATATCCTCGGCTCCCAAGGTCCGCATCGTAAGCAGCTACAAATACTCAACCAGTATGACCCTTGCTGTTACGCGGGTGACTTGGCTAAGACGTACGAAAGCACTGTGAATAGCCGGGTGCAGCATTTGGGCGGCGGAAGCTTCGCAGTCTTTCTCGACACGAAGAACCGAGAACACAGTATTTCAGGAGAAGCGATAAAGGTTATGTTGGCCGATATCAACAGCGGCAATTGATTCATACAAACCACAAACCCCGCGCGGCGTTCAACGTCTCCTAAACACCACGCTCATATCGTCCTGATAAATTTTTTCCCACTCCGGTGCCTGCTCAAGCTGACGATTCAACATCGTACCCGGCTCGACTAACACATTCTGGACATGTCTCTGATCGAAAGGAGCTCTCCAATCGACTCGGCCTGTAATGATGTCGACAAACTCTTTCACAAACTCTTCCGGATAAACATCACGTCCATCGATATAAACCGGATTCGCCTGGAGCGCCCATATCAAATAGCCTCCCCAAACGTTTGGCGCGGTAAAGGTGTTACCACTAATCTGATGATCTTTCAGGTATTCGACTGCCTTCACCGGTACCTTGAGCGATTGCTGATTTGGAGGCACAAACACAATGGACTTCAGTTTCACTGCGAATGCGATTAAAGGTAGCAACAGGACGGCACTCACCAATAACGACAATCTGGTAACTGAGGGAGTCGGACTCCTCCCCAATTTTCTTCCAATCGAAGTCGAGTCGATCCAGTTCTGGAAGTAGTTCGCAAACAGTGGAACTGCGACTAAAGCAAGAATCACCGCGTTACGTTGCGTTTTCAGCGTCGCGTAAAGAGTTGCCAGGAAGAGTAGAAGCTCACTCGGCTTGATCCTTTTTGGAGAGAGCGCGATTGCCGCGATAGTCATCAGGATGAGAATCATCAGCGGTGTCGTGGTAGGAATGTGAAAATCTGGAGAGAGCCAATCGACGATTAGGTTTTGGAAAACCGGCGATGACACCACTTTGAAAGGTAACCTATAAATTCCAAACCCATAGGGATTCACGAGCGCCGCAGCTGCGCACCCTACCAAGACAACTAACAAGATCCAAACTCGCGACCATGTCTCCTTATTTTTCTCTTCGGCAGCCCATCCATCAAGCAATACTCCAAGCGCAGTTAGTCCGATCAAGGCAAGCCCAATTAAGAAACCTCCGTGGAGGTTAGCCCAAAGAACCATTAGCGGAACCAACAACCAGATTGTCGGTCCTCCATTTGTAGCGAATCTGCCGAGGATGAATAAGTAGACACTTGCGAACAGAATTGTGAAAACGCGCGCACGCACGCCGATGTTCGGAAGCACGGTCCAAACACCGATCAAACTCGCAAACCCGCTGACGAATGGATGGCTGTTCGCTCGCTTAAAAGCTATCCAAAACGCCAGCGTAGTAAGCAGAGCGAAGATCACTATCAAGGCATTGGTTCCGAGTCGAACATATCCGAGATAGAGCAGCACACCTGATAACCATCCGTGCGCTACATAGGGGATTCCGGGGAAAGTAAAGGAAAACTGTTCAACTCTGGGAATAGTGCCGGTGTTCAGAATGTTCTGGCCTATCTTCAGGTAAAACCAAAAATCCGCATCGCTCATGGGCCGCGCTGCGAATAAGAACGTGTAGGCGAACACATACACTTGAAACACCTTGAGCAGGGTCTTATTCATGTCCGGGAAATTGTTGAGTAGCTATTGGTAAGTTGTAAGAAAAGCCAGGGCTAAGAGAACGATGGTGAGGGTATCTCGTTTTGTAGGTAAGCAGCAACAGTTAGTAACCCAAAGCTTTCGCGATGGAATCACCGCAGCTTTCCATAAAGCTGGAAATACTCTGGTTCGGCAGTATTAGACCGGCTGCTAGCGCAAACGCCAGAACTATTATCAACAAACTTAATGTTCTATTACTCATGAGACCAACCTTAGCCAAACGACATCAGCCAGGTTAGTGGTCCGTAGGCCTTGGCTCGGTGCGTTCGGTGATGGCCTTAACACGCTCAGTCTCAACGAAAGACACTAGCCCCCCTCGACGGTACCAAACACCCTGCTTGTCCTGCCACGCTGCGTCGACTTCGACTACGGTGCCGTCATTCATCTGAATGATCGTGTGAACACCATTTTCGAGTTCGTTTTTCTTACTCTTCTCGCCGGTAGATACAGGGCCCTGATTTAGACGAACGGCTGCGGTTTCGGCCTTAGCTGCAAGAGATGGCTCCGGTGAAGGCTCAGTTTCCGCCTCTGGGGATGGGCTTTCTTGCGGCGTAGCTTCGGAACTCGGCTCCGGAGCTGCCCGTTTCACTTCAACCGGCCGTTCGGCGTCTGACACGTAGAGTGTCGAGCGTGACTGTGACTGCTTTACTGATTCAGGCTGATTCGTTGTGAACGAGTAGACAGCATAGATTCCCGTTCCGATGACCATGCCCGCAATCATCCCCATGATGGCTGTGGGCCAGGAAAACTCTTTAGATGGTGAGCTCCCCAGACTTGGCACAACCCGTTCTTCGTCGTTTGTTGTAACCGTGGGATTGAGGAGCAATTCGTGGCCGTCGAGCTCACAGAATCGATCTACGTCATCGTAGGTTTCATAACATTCCGGACAGCGCTTCATTGCCGGCCCTCCACGCCGACCTCACCTTGGGCCGGCAGGTCCATCCTATCACGAACGAATGCGACCACGGCTCGCGCGGGATCTGGAGCTCTGTCGGGGTGTTAACCGCGAGCTATTGACGGACGGAGTCAAAAACCCCATTTGTTTTAATTGGTCAGCATAATGGAATATCGGCTGTTCGCCTAAATCGTCCTTACTGCTATTCGAAGCCGAGGGACCATACGGCGCTTCTGTCATTGCCTCGAGCACCTCCTCCGGCACACCCTTGCGTTTCAATTCACGCAAGACCGGCGGAAACGTGTCGAACGTGCATGGTGACGATTTGATAGCCTTGACGATGTCCGTCGTCGGAATATGGTTTTGAACCATGAGAAGAATGTCTTTGTTGTTCAAAGCCGTTACATCAAAATCGCCGGTTCGAGCGGCCGCATAGCAAGGCATGAAGGCAGCGAGGAGCACGGCAAGCAGTAGGTATTGTTTCTTCACAGCAAATCCTTTCGCGCTGTTAATCCAAGACTTCCGTTACATCGAGCAGAGTTTGCCAAAGCAGTTTGCGAATTATGAAGCAATGAATATGCCAGCAGCGTTACTGCAAAAAGATGCATGAAGCCACTGCGAAAGCCTCAAGCCTTGACGACGGTCACACTCGTTTCTGCGATGTTTTGTTGCAACTGCTCGCTAGCGCTCAGTGAACCAGCGCGGCATTGCGCGAGCCCAGAATCTCTTTCCTCTTCTCTGGATCCCAATAATCACAACTGCTGCACGTTTTAGGCCCGTTAACCCTCTCGTGGCCCAACCCTACTGACGTGATATCACTTCCCGGCATGGCCTTTGCCAACGGGAGGTCACACGTCTGAAGTGCTGCCGTGATCGGCAGGGAGCGCTCAGCTCAGGCATTCCTGGGATGACGCCTGCACTATCAGCGTGCCGACTCTTGGCGCGTAGCAGGAACGTCATCAAGACCAACGATCCAGCGCCGGGCCTATAACCCCAAAAACCTTTAAGGAGAACACTGAAATGCTTAAGAACTTTTTGATGGACGATAGTGGTGCCGAACTCGCGGAATACGCCGTAGCAGTAGCACTGTTAGTCGCGATTGGCATGGTTGTTTATAGCGTGCTTGGCCAGGGCATCAGCGATGCCAATTCCCAAACAGGCCAGGACATTCAGAACGCCAGCCACTCGGTAGTTAAGTAACCGACAATTCTTCTCGTGCGGCAAACCTGTGGGGAAGTCGCTTCACCTTTGAGTGACTTCCCTACTCAACCAGATGGAGACGCGGATTGTCATGAAGCACATGAAAAGGTTTCTCAAAGATGATCTCGGCGCAGAGCTCGCGGAGTATGCAGTTGCCGTAGCTCTGTTGGTCGCTATTGGTGCCATTGTTTATAGCGTATTGGGTCAAGCCATTGCTGATGAGAACTCAGGCACCGGTGCACAGGTTAAGGGTGTGCCGAGATCTTTTCCCTTCTAAGGTGAGTGAAAGATCCACAGTATTAAAAGTATTGGTAAGAGTCAGTCAGACATTCCAATCCGTTATTCCCACTTGGTCCAGAGACGGAAGGTTTTAGAAATGAATGCAATAAAAAGTTTTCTAAAGGATGACCGTGGAGCAGAGTTGGCTGAATACGCTGTTGCGTGTGCGATTCTCGTTGCCATAGCAATCATCGTCTACAACATCCTCGGTGAAGCTGTTCAAAACAAGATGAATGCAGTGGCGGATGAGATCGACGCACCTCCTCCGGCCCCACCTGCTCCACCAGCACCTGGACCGTGAGTGAAATCAATAGTCACGCAGTTCAGGAGTCCAACCCTGGTTTCGCGCCAAAGGTTCACCTCTTGAACACTGCGCGGAGGTTTTTGATCACGTTATTCGTAAACACGTAAGCGGAGAATTAATTAGCAGATGTCAATCACGCCTGAAGTTATCAAATTAGCTGTGCTCGCTCCGCTTACAGCAATCGTTATTTATTACGACGTGCGCTATCGGCGAATTCCTAATTTCTTGGTCCTGACTGCCCTGCTTTGCGGTCTCGCAGTTAATAGCTTCTACGGCGGACTCCACGGCATGGCTGCAAGCATGCTCGGTTTTGCAATTGCGTTTATTCCGATGCTGCTGATTCACATCTTCGGCGCGATGGGCGCGGGAGATGTGAAGCTGTTTGGCGCAGTTGGAGCCATTCTCGGAGCGTCGCTCGTTCCCATGACTTTCGTGTTGGTCGCGCTGTTAGGAGGCGCCTTAGCGATCGTCTCAACGCTGCGAGCAGGAACTGTTCTCTCGACGCTTCATGGTGTGGTTCGCATCTTCGTCGGGCTCTTACCAGGCTGGGAAATGCCACGGTTCGCAATGAAGGCTGATCGTCGTCACACAATTCCGTACGGCGTAGCAATCATGCTCGGCAGTCTTCTCTCAACTTTGGTTCTTGTCGTGCGGTAACACGCTCTCCGCTCGCGGCTAGAAGTAGCGGTTCTGTTCTTGAATTGGAGACAAAATCATCATGCGTAACAAACGACTGATCATCGCCCTGTTGGCGGCAGTTTGCTTCGGCCTTATCGCGGCGGTTTCCGTAAGCCGCTTTCTGGCCAACGCGCAAGCCTATACGAAAAATCTCAGCAACGTCGTTGTCGCCAAAGTTGAGATCCCTGTAGGCACTCGGATCATTCCTGAGCAACTTACCGTGGCGCAGTTTCCGCGCGCGGTTGCACCTGAAGGTGCCTTCGCTAAGATCGACGAAAACCTGATTGGCCGAGTCGTCGTCACCCGACTCTTGCCGCGCGAACCAATTACTGAAAATCGTCTCGCGCCGGTTGGTGCGGCTGGTGGACTCTCGTCCGTAATCCCAGAAGGCTACCGAGCAATGACGGTCAAGGTCGATGACGTCGTTGGAGTTTCAGGTTTCATTCTGCCAGGCACTCTCGTCGACATCGTTGTAGTGATCGAACCACCTGAGAACAGCAGTCAGAAGGAAAAGATTTCCAAGATCGTTCTGCAGAACATCAAGGTTCTCGCTAGCGGTCAGAACATCGACAAACCAAAGAATGAAAAAGAGACCGCTAGAGTTCGTGCGGTGACTCTCCAGGTTACGCCCGAGCAAGCTGAAAAGCTGGCCCTAGCCTCGAGTGAAGGCACGTTGCAACTGGTCATGCGGAATTCCGTGGACCAGGGTGACGAAGCCACACCCGGCGCCAATAAGAGTTCATTGCTCTCTGGCGAGCGGGCGCAGCCAGTTCCCGAACCAGGCAATGCCAAGGAAGCCAAGCCACAACCACGCCCTCGTCAGCGCGTCCGGGTCATTAACGCCGCTGCAAAGGTGCATACGCCACCGCCGCCACCCGAACGTCCTTCCGTTGAGGTAATCGAAGGATCCAAGAAACGAAATGTGGACTTTCCATAAGCGGCGAACAACAAGTCCTAATTCGCGATTGCAGGTAAGTAAGGAGACATAGACCATGCTGAATCATTACTCCATCAGAGATTTCGTGATCCAACTCTTAGTGGCGACCCTATTAATTTTCGCCTTGGGGTTGGCTGTTACAGCATCCGCTCAGGAATCGTCCTACGACGCATCCTTTAATAGCGCGCTCAAAGAAGGCATCCCAGTCAATGTGTTGGTGGGCCAATCGCGAGTTATCAATTTCGATCGCCCAATCGGCCGTTTCTCCATTTCGAATCCTGAAGTGGCAGAAGCCGTGATGGTCTCCCCGACGCAGGTACTGGTCAACGGAAAGACTTTCGGACAAGTGAACTTCATCGCCTGGGAAAAGTCAGACGTGAAATTCATCGTCTTCGACGTTTTCGTTCGAGCCAACCTCTCACTAATCGATTCGCAGATTCGCGCCCTCTTCCCACGTGACGACATTCGGCTAAGTCAGGCCAACGGATCCGTTGTGCTGTCGGGCACGGTGGGACAACCTCAGTCAGCTCAGCAAGCAGACGCAGTGGTCCAAGCCGCCGGTTTCAAGACTGTGAACATGTTGCAGTCGCCAGTGACTGACATGACCCAAATTCAGTTGCAGGTTCGGGTCGCAGAAGTGAGCCGGCAGAAGTTGAAAGACTTCGGTAGCTCTTATGCGTCCATTAACAGCACGTCCGTTTTCGCGCAAGGCGGTGGTCCTGCTACGTTGAGTCGCACTGAGGCTGGAAATTTGTTCAGTGACTTTGCGGGCTCAGCACTAAACCTGTTCCTCTTCAACACTGGACTGAATACGGCTGCATACATTCGCGCGCTGAAAACGAATGGTGCATTACGCGCGTTAGCTGAACCGAACCTCATTGCGATGAATGGTCAACAGGCCAGCTTTCTCGCAGGCGGTGAGTTTCCAGTGCCCATTGTACAAGGTGGCGCCGGTGTGAATGCTGTGAGCGTTGTGTTTAAAGAATATGGTGTCCGACTGAATTTCAAGCCGACCATCATCGACGAAGATCACATTCGGCTAGAACTCGAACCTGAAGTCTCAACGATCGACATAGCGAACGGTGTCAGGTTCAGCGGCTTCGTTATTCCGGCCCTTCGCACGCGACGCGCTCACACCGCTGTTGAACTTCGCGACGGTCAAAGCTTCGCGCTCGCCGGTCTGCTCGACAATAACGAAACACGCTCGTTCTCGAAGATCCCGGTGCTCGGCGACGTTCCAATTCTCGGCAACCTCTTCAAGTCGAGTTCATTCCAGAAGCAGGAAACAGAACTGATGTTCTTCATCACGGCTCAACTGGTGAAGCCGGTGAACCGCGATGAGCTGCCGCAGATGAAAGGAATCGATGGGTTGAAGAATGGATCGCCGCTCGGGATTGAACCTCAAGGTGACGGGATTACCGGCAAGAGTGGTTTCTCAACTGGTGCGGGCTCACCCGATGGGAGCACCGGCACAACCGGAGCCACGGAGACAAAGACGTTCGTAACTCAACCGGCAACAACACCGGTAAAGACCGAAACTGTGGCGCCTTCAACTGCAAGCAAAGGCGCTACCCCAAAGTGAGCAAGGCTTTTAATTGATAAGGAAAAACGACGGGTGGCGGTCAATTGTGATCGACTGCCACCCAAACCGCTTTAGAAGCTTTGCAAAACGATTGGTCAA
>JBKPAL010000104.1:0-39988 GCA_046726395.1 Acidobacteriota bacterium | reverse complement strand
CGTCACCATTCTCTGCTTGGGAGACTTTCTATGTAATCGTCGGCTCCTCAGGTGCCGCATTGACTGGACTGCAATTCGTCGTGATTGCACTCATCGCTGACTCATCACGGCAAACCACTTCTCGTGAGGTCGATGCATTCGGAACTCCGACCGTCGTACATTTCTGCGCCGTACTACTCATTGCGGCAATTCTAAGTGCACCGTGGCGTGGCTTGGGCGGTGTACGTTTTGCCCTCGCAGCCTGCGGAATCGCTGGGTTGGGTTATTGTTTGGCGGTGATCAGGAGAGCGCGAAGTCAGGAGCGATATCGTCCGGTCTTCGAAGATTGGCTTTGGTATGCAGTGCTGCCAATGGTTGCATACGCGTTTCTTCTGCTGTCATCGATCGCGCTCAAGATTGATCCAGAACGAGTTCTTTTCTTAATTGGCATAGTGGCGCTGCTGCTGTTGTTCATCGGAATTCACAACGCCTGGGACAGCGTGACCTATATTGCTATTCTGCAAGGTGACCCACCTGACAAATCCGACGAGAAGGAACAACAAGAACAGAGTTAGGTGGCTGCGATTGAACAATCGCGAGCGCACTGTCCATTTACAAGTTACTGATCGTGAGTGAAACGTCGACGTTGAACGTACCCAGACTTTAGCGGGGGTAAACCACCCTTCCCTACCTCGAGACTTTGAATCTTGAGCCGCATTATCAGCTTGAAAGCCTTTCAGCTCAGAGACAAATCATTCAGGATTAACGTCTCTAGGTTAGGAAGGGTGGTTCCCCCCATTCGTCAATCCACAAACCACAATGTAACGAGCCACATACTGCCGAGAGTTGTTACTGACTTTACTCTACTGTATCCAGAAGCACCCTTAAGGCTGTGATGGCTTGTAGAGTTCATCGCTCTTAATGTCGAACACGCGGTTGAGGCGGGCTCGGAAGTTCTCAAACGCTATTTGAGCTCCCAACTCGAGTAACTGTTCTTCAGCGAAAGCGCTCCTCAACCGATCATAGAGATCATCAGAAATATTTGAAGGCGTGTCGGCCATCGCATCAGCTAATTCGATCACCAACCGTTCCTTCTCATTGAAGACAGATAGATCGTTGCCAGGTAGCGCGAGCAGCTTTTCGTCAGTCAACCCGGCTTTTCTGCCCACGGCAGAATTGATGTCTACTCAAAAAGGGCAGCCAATACGCGCTGCGGTCCTGACTTTTGCGAGTTGAACAAATCGTAAGGACACTCGGCGCTTTCTACTGAGGCCCGCCTCCATTCCCACTGTGCCCCACACGAGTCCCGGTACTCGCATCTGTACTTTGGCGGGAGTTAGATCCTTACCAAACATCTTCCGCATCATTGAATAGTACCAGCGGAGGTGCCAGGGTGCCTGTTCCTTTTCTACTCCGGATATTCTTGCCATAAGAGATCCACCATCCACAGATTACGCACAGATTAATGCAGAAGGTACTGGGTCGAAAGCAGCGAAACATTTTCCATTCGTCATTTGACATTTATCATGTGGCAATTCGTATTTCCCATTGAACTTACGTTATAGGCAGTCGCGTGCTGACCAAAATTTCAGACTTCTAAGAGACAAGGAATGACCAAATGACAGATGTCAAATGACGAATGGAAAATGCTTTTTCTACTTTCGCTTGTAATCCATGTAATCTGTAAATAATGGTCATTCACTTAATAGACGGCACATACGAACTCTTTCGACACTTTTACGGACTGCGCCGATTTAAGAAAACTGATCCACCATTCGGCGCTGTGACTGGAGTGTTGCGTACCATTGTGCAATTGATCCACGAAGATGGTACACACGTCGCTGTAGCTACGGATCATGTAATCGAGTCGTTCCGCAATGCACTTTGGCCTGGCTACAAAACCGGCGCAGGGATTGAACGTACTCTGCTCGCACAATTCCATCCACTTGAAGAGGCACTCGCAGCAATGGGCGTGGTTGTGTGGCCCATGGTTGAGTTTGAGGCTGACGATGCTCTGGCAGCGGGAGCGCACTTCGCTGCTCAGGACGAACGCGTCGAGAAGGTTTGCATCTGGACACCGGACAAGGACCTGGCGCAATGCGTTGTGGGCCAGCGTGTCGTGCAGATCGATCGCAGAGCGAAGCAGATTCGCGATGAGCAGGGTGTGCGTGCGAAGTTTGGGGTCGCACCGGAGTTCATCCCTGATTACCTCGCCTTGGTCGGTGATTCCGCTGATGGCTATCCAGGGATTGCTGGTTTAGGTCCCCGCACGGCCGCAACGCTGATCAACCGCTACGGTCCAATCGAAAAGTTTCCTTCCAATGTGCTCGTTGGAGCTAACCTTGAGCATGCGCTGCTATTCAAACATCTCGCGACCCTTCGAATTGACGCGCCGTTGTTTGAGCACTCCCTTGAACCCTTGGCTCCGGACGCTGAGGTTATTCATGATGTCGAGCAACTGCGATGGGATGGTCCAACCAAATCTTTCGCAGCGATGGCGGAGAAGATGGGCGATCCGACATTGGCGAAACGAGTCGCGAGTCTGGCGAACAGAATTCAGCAGTGACGAACCTTGCCGCGGGGAAGTGGGCGCAAGAAAATAAGGACGATCCGCGAAATCACACGAACACAACACTAAGCAAGGTAGCCAATTTTCCATTCAGGATGGGGGAGAAAAGCATGAAATTAACCGAACTGTTGTTAGACGAACTGAATCGAGAGGTAGAGCGTTCTCGAAGAGCTTTGGAACAAGTTCCCGAAGGTAAATACGATTGGAAACCACACGAGAAGTCGATGATATTCGGCTATCTTGCAAATATGGTAGCTACAATGCCAACGTGGCTCGCAATGGGAGTCACGCGCGATGAATTAGACGTTGCCCCGGCTGACGGATCAAAAATGGAACAGAAACGAATGGATACGAGTGCCGAATTTCTACAAGCGCTTGAAAAATCCGCAGCCGACGCTCGAGCTGCACTCGAAAAAACCACGGAAGAGCATCTGATGACCCCGTGGCGTTTGTTGGCGCGCGGGAAAGTAGTGATGGAGACACCACGGCACGTGATGATCCAGGACACGATGAACCATTGGGCCCATCATCGTGGACAGATGACAGTCTATTTGCGCTTGATGGGCGCAAAGGTGCCGGCGGTTTACGGACCTTCAGCCGATGACAATCAGTTTCTATAGTCGATGCGAGTGTGATGCGGTCAGTACCATTTTCCATTCGTCATTTCACATTCATTTCGTCATCTCGTTCTTCTCTGTGCGTTCTCTGTGACACCGTGCCTCTGTGGTGTTTCTTAGGCGTGAATGAGTTTCAAGCAAAGGGAAACCACAGAGACGCAGGGACACAGAGAACACACAGAGGAGAACGAGATGACGAAATGAATGTGAAATGACGAATGGAAAATGGTACTGACCAACACTGGCTTTGTGATCTTTAAAAACCAACCAACAAGTAGGATGTGAGGAATTCAGGGCTGTTGCCGCGAGCTGCTATCAAATAGCCTTTCTCTCGACCATTTCCCTGCACTTTCCACTTGTACGAATAGTTTCGTCCGTCAGTGGCCATCTCAGCATTTCTGATAGTTGCGAGTTCGTTGTAGCGAACGCGATTCGGATGAGCGACAACCATGACGAAGAACAGGCGATGGTTGCGATCGAACCGGGTCAGGAGATAGTTGAATCTGGAATCGCGCTTCAGCGTCCAAACTTCCTGCTCGCCTTCCTTCTCTTCCTTCTCCTCTTTCCGCTGCACTGCAATTTTTCGCAAGCGCTTGTGAACCGACTCTTCACTCATACCCATGCGCAGCCCGAACACCTCGCGCGACGGTTTCTTTGAAGCGCCAGGCCAGGCATTTACGTTGGCACCACTAGTGATCGCAAGCACGAACAACACCATTACGATATTTCTCAGCATCTCCATTTACCTCTTGAGAGTCTCTGTGCTCCTCTGCGGCTCGGCGTCTCTGCGGTTTTCTTTTGGGTGAATGACACTCAAGCATAAGAGAACCGCAGAGACGCCGAGACGCAGAGGAGCACAGAGAAAATCAGGAATCAGCGACTAACCATCGGCGTGGCCACACTCCAAACTTGCACAGGTCCCAGGCCCACATTGAGCACCCTCACTGAATAGATGCCACTGCGCGAAACTGGAGCATTGATTACAGCCACACCATTCACCGCATCAACCGTCTGCACGGTCAGCCCAACTGGATCTACTAACGCAAGTCTGATCGGCACAGCCGCGTTTGTTTGGGCCATTACCGAAATCTCATTTGCAGTAGAACCAAGATTAAGCATTGAGGCCGATAATTGACCTGCTAGCAAATTGCTGTCGTTGCTGGTTGTTTCTCCTGGCGTGCTTGTAGCTCCCGAATCGGACCAGGATGTTGAGCCTCCGCCACCCGGCGGTGCCTGTGGTTGCGACACCGTCTGCAAGCAGAAGCCATCAACAAGCACCGAATCCGTCATATTACGCAGCTCAAAGATGTGTTGACCCGCCGTGAGTCCCTCATAACGAACTTCGTAAGGCACGCCGCCGCTGCCAAACTCTGGAAACTTATCTGAACCGTTTCCATTAAAGTTCACGAAACCTCGGGAAACACCATCGATGAAGACGTCAGCTCTGCCGCCCTTCGAGCTCTTCGCGTAGCGATAGGTGAACGTACCTATGCGGTTCGCACCCACCGTAAACCTCACCAGCGCGCTGTGGTTTGAACTACTTCCGTTATGGAGACGGAAGTGTCCGGCCGAGGCATTGACGTTATTTATCTTGTGCCATCCGTTTGAATAACCGATGCGAACATCGTCATCCTCCATACAATCGACCGTTGGAGGACTCTCGATAACGTTGATCTCAACGGTTGCTGGTTGGCTCGTAAACCCGAGCTGATCTCTCACAGTCAGAGACGCCGTGAATCTACCGACCTGGGTATAAGTGTGTGCAACAACAGCATTCGATTGAGTTACCGGCGCTGAACCGTCACCGAAGTTGAACGTGTACGAGAGTGTGTCTCCGGAATCTGGATCGGAAGATCCAGAACCATCGAGACTGATAGCGAGCGGCACCGTGCCCGAAGTTGGATTGGCGTTTAAGACAGCAGTCGGCGCCGAGTTGATCCGAGCGATAGTCCCTCCACGTGTTACATCGCTTCTCGCGCTAGTGCCTTGAACGGCGATGAACGCGCCGCCGCGCAACCCAGCAAGTACTGACCCTGGTCCAAGAGGCGTATGACCAACCGGAAGTGCTGAATTCAACCTGCTGAGTGAAACTTTCATAGTGATGGTATCGCTGGAGGCATCGATAGAGCCGCTATTTGTCGGCCCTTTGTCCACGTAATCGAAACCACCTCCTCCGCCGGCGACAAAATGCCGGCGCGCTGCCGTGCCGTAGACGAATGCTTGATTGCCGGTGGCGTCAGTTGTCGCACGCAGGAAGAATTGGTCACCGCGATCAGACAGACCAAAGTTGTAGTCACCTGTTGTACTGACCGCCGCGCCGGGAGCATTCGCAGTGAAGTTGATTCGCCAGGTTCCGTTCGGCGGTATCGTTGCGAGTTCCGATACTTTCATCGTAGCGACTAGCAACGGATCACTTGCCGGACCCTCAGTCGTGTATTTAACGGAAACCACGTCGAATGGATCGTCGACGTCCAACGTGGCGGTTTGGGTCCGTACGTCGTGCCGGTAGTCAGTGACTTGCGAGCCTTCGAGTCCGCCAACACTTTGAGCTGACGGGTTCGGGCCCGGTGACTGCGGCGGCAGATTGCTGCCTTCGACCGGAGCAGGAATCGTGCCGCCATTTACACTTGGACCACTGATTTGACGGGCAACATACGTGTGACCGTCAAAATCGTTGTGATCATCGGTGAATGCAATCACCGCCGCGCCAGTGGGATCGAAACCTATCTGGAAATAGTCGATCAGGTTGCGGTTTCCTGAAGGTGTAGTCGGGTTAAGTGGCAGACCGGCGAGCGATATGTTGCTGCCGTGGATGAAGTGGTCGCTGACTTCTACCTGACGAATGGTTGGAGTCTGCGCAGTTATGTCAGTGCTTTGAGCGAAGAAGACTTTCCAGTTCGCATCATCGCTATTGGAGGTAGCAGTGGTCCCGTACCAAACAACACCAATCGAGCCGGGCGTTTGACCAGTCTCCATCCAAGGCAACAAGCTTGTCGCTGTTTCCGCTCCATCACTGATGCGAATCTCCGGACTCCAATTCGTTCCCTTATCTCGCGAGTACCTGATGAAGACTTGTCGTCCGTCGGAATAGCAGACGTAGACCGTCCCATCGTTCGCAACTTTTACTGTGAAGAAGATATTCGCTCTGCCGGCACCCGCGACGTTGTGAACTGTATAAGTCAATGGCTCAAGGCCCGTTGCTGGTGGTATTCCCACTGCAACGACGCCACTGTTTCCGCTGACGTAAACCGTGCCGTCGTTCTGGTCCACATCGATGCCTCCAACTTGCCCGACGGTGCCGACTACGCGTGCTGGTCCATAGGTGAGACCGCCGTCATTTGAGCGTTGAACATATGCAATGACTGGGGCGACAGTACGGTAGAGCAAGTAGACGCTGTCTCTGCCGTAGAACTCCATCCATTGTCGATCGTCCACAGGCACGCCCCCCGTCGTGCTGCCGACTGGATTTTGGGTAAACGTCGCTCCGCGATCAGTCGAACGAGCAGTCGAAACGTTTGCCAGTACCAAACTGCTGAACGCCAGGTACGGAGGCTGACCAGGACTTGCCGCGTCAAAACCAACAGCAAGGTCCACATCACCACCGCCATCTGCGCCGACCTCCATAGCCTCGTCCGGTGAGAACTGATCCGGCTGGCCACGATAGATCGGGTTACGCATGTACGGATCGTAAGTGGGACTACTGGGATTGAGATCGAAATGCCACAGGTCAACTCCTGCCGGCACACCTCGGATACCTGCAACATAGGCATTGCCGAATCGATCCACACGAAGACTCGGTTCACCGTCACGACTTGCGACCGGGGCCCTTAACGCGTAGTTCGGACTAAAAGTAATTCCTCCCTTGATGTAGTTGGCGCTCCCCGGTGGTTGTGGAGGTTGGACAGGCGTGCATGAGACGCTTCTTGGGCCAACTGTGTAGCTAACGCTGTTGGTCGAGTCTACGGTGCTGAACAGCGTTCCGACTCCTACGTCGGTTGCTTGTTCGGTTTGTGCATTCACATTGTTCAGAAATGCTCCCGCACCTGGTCGACCGTTTGCATCGCCGACCTTGTTCATCGCTAGTGTCAGAGTCACCGTTCCATCACTTGAGTAGAAGCCCTCTTCGATGTTGCCGAGTGTAGTCAGCAGATTGCCGGACTGCGTTCCGTACTCATAGCTAATGGCCGAGTTCGCATCAGAATTCATCGCGACGTAGTAAGTAGTGACCGTTCCCCCCGGTGGAGTGAAGTCAAAGAGGACTCGCCAAACGGCGCGCGCAGGAATGGTGTTGAGGTTGTCGACTTTCAACTTGAACGCGAGTCGTTCTGAATTGAGGTAACGATAGTCTTCACCCGCGTTCAGTGAGCGGATATCCAGCTGAGTAGCTCCTGGTTGAGGTAGAACAGGATCCTGCTGATCTCCGGCCACGTCGGTCAGCACTTGTGTTGACGAGAGACAGGGGTTGGCTGGCGTAGGAGACGGAGTCGGAGTAGGTGTTGCTGATGAACAATCGGTGATAATCGAAAGACTCCACCCTGTGAGAGTTCCGCCGTCTAGATTAGTGTCGTCGAGCACATAAAGACTCCACGTCCCGTTCGGGTTAGTGCCATTGAAGGCAGAAACCGCTGTTGCGGTCGAAGGAGTTGGGGCAGGAGACGGAAACACATCACTTGTATCGACATTCGTTGGTTTGAATCTACCCGAGACCAATGGACCATTATCGAGCAAGGGCGCTATGGCGTCGTCGTCCAACGTGAGGTTCACATTTGACGCAGGGATGTTGCCGCCCACATCAGACAAGATAACTACGTTCTGTCCGCCCGGTCCTACCAGCAAAATATCGACATCATCAGGGTAAGTGTGATTCAGACCAGTCAATCCAATCGTTACTTTCGTGACGTTTCCTGTCAGACCGGAAACATTGATCTGCGATGGGTAAGGAGAACCAATCGCGCCGTCGTTGGTTTGAATAACGGCGGCGTTTGGATACGTCGTGGCCGTTCCACAGGGAGCGGGAGTAGGTGTAGGCGTGGGCGTCGGTGTCGCAGCTATAGTTAAATCAATATCATTGCTCACTGGTCCTGTACCGCTACTGTTAATGGCTTTGACAACGTAGAAGTAACGGCCCACGGCAGGGTCTGCCGTTGTGTCTTGATAACTAGCCTTGGGACCACCTGTTTGTCCTATCAGTACTTCGGAGCCCGGTGTTAGGCCGCGGAGTATCTGGTAATTAACAATGTCGGCACCACCATTGTCTGGAACCTTCCAAAAGAGATGCGACCCCGCTGAGTCGCGCGTACCTGAGAGACACGACGGCTTGGGTGCCGAAGGTTCAGGAGAGTCAAAGCTCGCGCGCAGACTCTTACCGCCGAACTGTCGCGCGACACGCATGTGCGCGGTATAAGAATTGTGACTGGGATCGCCGACGCAGTTGCCGACACAACCATCGCTGAAGCCAAAGACGACGCGACCTTTGTCGTCCATTGTGACCTCGTTAAAGTCGAGTAGGTTCCGATTGTCGTTGCTGCCGCCGCCGAGCCAGATACCGCCGACACCCTGCACTGGATCGTTTGGCGTCGCATTGACGATGGTCCAGCTATCACCGCCGTCATAGGTGGAGGCGATGAACAAGTACCAGAGCCCTGGAAACGATGCGCCTTCAAAGTCACCGGGCCTATCAGTACCTAAGAAACCAACAGCCGCCCGATTGTCGTCTCCTGCTATCGCTTCCGGAAAAGTTGCGTTCTTGATTCCGTGAGATATGCCGAGGTCGGTATCTTTACTCCACGTCGCACCACGGTCCCTGCTCACCTGCACGTGTATGTGACCTTCGCTTGGATCCTCAGGATTACTTGTTTGGTCAGCCACATAGAAAAAGTAGAGAGTGTTGTTAGCTCCTATAGCCACTGAAGGATCGCTGCCGTGAGTCTGCGTCTTGCTATTTGGAATGATGCGCTCGGTCCAGGTAACGCCTCCGTCAGTGCTCACCATTAGTCCAGCGTTACCGTTGCAATCTCTTACTGGTAGATAGACCGTGCCGTCTGGACCTACGCGCACGTGCCCATGTATGAAACTGCATTGCGACGTTTGACCGTCATAAACCACAACGCTTGGACCATAACTCGCTCCGAGCGTGTCACTACGCTGGCAAGCAGCAGCGCCCACTGGCCATGTCTGCGCACAGTAATAGACTGCCTGACCCTGATTGAGAGGTGTGATCAACGCACTGAGGGAAGCTGGCAACGGACCTGACCCGATTGTTTCATGGTCCGTGCTTGCGTTGGGGCCTGAGAGACTTAGTGGATTCCAAAGATCGCCATCGTTGTCCGTGAAGCCGTAAACAACATTAGTGCCCGCCGTTGAATTAGAAGCAAAGGTACGTCCGGAAACTCGATCGGTCCAAAGAATTGGATCTACGCCTTCGAGGGTAGTCAAATTCGTTACGTCTTCCCAACGAGCTTCACAGCACTCTGGTTTTGCAGGCGACTGTCGCTCAGGTGTAGTGAGGCGCCAGATTGGACCACGATTCATCGCCATGATCCGGCCCGTTCTGGGATTGAAGCCGATGTTGAATTCGCCGTTGCTGGTTTCTGCTGTGGATCCTGGGGGCGGGACAAACACCTGGTATCGAGGAGCTCCGGGCACGGTTGGATCCGCTCCTCCAAAACCTGGGAAGCCGCCACCCCCAGTGCCGGGGAGCAACTCCATTCTTACGTGAACGATCTCTTGAGTAGGTATGTAGGGAACTATCTTGACTGAGTAGGTGTTATTGCCGTCTGCTAGGGGCGTGATGCTGGTAACTTCTGGATTACTCTGGCTCGCAGCCTGGTAGTCCGCTTGCCGATCGCCGCTGAGAGTCGCAACTGCTCCTCTATATATATAAAGGTCATAATCGGACTGTCGCGTACCCGCATCAGTCCAGTAAAGAGTCACCTTAACGGAAGCGTTCGGATGTTGTGCGGCGTACCCGGGGGGCACGGAGACCGTAAGCGCAAAATTGTCGCAGGGAAACTGAGCGTTACAACGCGGACCCTGATCAACCTGTCCAAGACCCACTGGAGACTGATTCGGCACATTGAATGGTCCGGCATCGTACATAAGGACCGGATTCGCTTCTGAGAGAGTGCCGCTCGAAGGCACCGCCGCGGCGCCCTCTCTGGTTTCGATCACGATCGCTGCGGCAATCAATAATGCGATTGCAAAAGAAAGCAGAATTCGCACATTTTGGAATTCAATGGACTTTTTGTTGGGATTGCGCCGAAGCATCGAGTTCTCCGTCAAGAATCCGGCGCACTCGTTTGGCGGTGAGCTTACAAGCGTTTGCGCGGTCTCAAACTGCAAGCCTTTTCAAACGGGTAAAGCATATTTATGCCGGTTGAGAAATTCTTGAGGAATTCTTGAGGCTGGAGATTAGCGCCTAGCTGCTTCGGGACTACTTGTATAAAATCAACTGCCCACGCTTTCGTTCTCGAATCCCTAGGTACACCAGCTCTGATGAACTCGCAGATTCCTTCAGGCACAAGGATTGGGCGGTATGAAATTCGTTCCCATTTAGGAACGGGAGGAATGGGCGAGGTTTACCTGGCTCGCGACACTGAGTTAGACCGTTCAGTAGCGCTCAAGATTTTGCCACCGACACTTGCCTCAGATCACCTGCGCATGCGGCGCTTTATTCAAGAAGCGAAAGCCGCCTCTGGTCTTAATCACCAAAACATCATCACGATTTACGAAATCGGCGAAACGGATTCGACACGGTTTATCGCGACTGAATTTGTCGATGGTCTAACGCTGCGCCAGCGGATAAAACGCGGCAGGCTCTCTTTGCCGGAAGTCTTTGAGATTGGTATTCAGATCGCTTCCGGTCTCGCGGCGGCGCACGAGGCAGGAATTGTCCACCGCGACATCAAGCCCGAAAACATAATGCTTCGAAGCCGCGACGGGTTTGTAAAAGTCCTGGATTTCGGACTTGTAAAACTCACCGAAGCACACGCCAGCATTACTGACACCGAAGCTCCGACGCGAGCACTCGTTAATACCGACGCGGGAACCGTCATGGGAACGGTGGTCTATATGTCACCCGAACAGGCGCGAGGCAAAGCAGTGGATGCGCGCACCGACATCTGGAGCCTTGGTGTGATTCTTTATGAAATGGTGACTGGCTCGACGCCATTCAGTGGTGAGACGTCTGCTGATGTGATCGCTGCAATAGTGAAGACTGAGCCTGCTTCGATCAATCGATTCGTACCCGAAGCTCCTGACAAGTTGGCAGAGATTATCAGCAAAGCATTAGAGAAAGATCGCGACGACAGGTACCAGACGATCAAAGATCTTATGGTTGATCTGCGGCGTTTAAAGAAGCGGCTTGATTTCGAAGCTGAGATGGATCGTTCAATCTCGACTGAGTCAGGGACGCGTTCCATCCATGCATCACAACCACCTACTACTCTGACCAACGCCGGTTCTCACACTGTTTCTGTCGATTCGGCGAGACCCACTAGCAGCGCTGAATACCTAGTCAGCGAAATCAAGCGGCACAGAACTGGTGCAATTCTGGCCGCATTGGGTGTTCTGGCGATACTTGGTGCCGCAGTCTTTCTATGGTCTAAGTTTGCATTGCCCCCGAAATCGAAAGCCCTGCCGCAAATGAAGATTACAAAGCTCACGAGTGGCGGACGCGTGAACACGTTTCCGATCGACGGCAGCACCTCTATCTCGCCAGACGGAAAATACGTTGTCTACACACTTAATGAGGCGGGGAAAATTAGTATATGGGTAAGGCAAATCTCAACAGGCAGTGATGTTCAAATTCTCCCGGCCGGCGATATGCGGAACAATGGCACCACGATTTCCAACGACGGCGAATTTGTCTATTACATTGGCGTCGGTTCCGACAATCCGGGTGGCTCGCTTTTTCAGATACCCATTCTTGGTGGCACTCCGCGCAAAGTATTGACAGGTTTGCGCAGTCCTATCAGTTTCTCGCCGGATGGAAAGCAGTTTACGTTTGTGCGTAACCTCGAAAATCAGGAAGGCGATGCGCTCATGGTGGCAAATGCTGATGGCAGCAGCGAGCGCACCCTAGCCGTGAGAAAAGGCAATGACTGGTTCAGCTCATCAGGACCGTCATGGTCACCTGACGGAAAGATGGTTGCCTGTGCAGCCGGTACCGACACCGGTGGTAGTCACATGACAGTAGTGGGATTCTCGCTTAGTGATGACTCGCTAAAACCGTTGACTTCAGAAAAGTGGTTAGGAGAAGTGGACCGCGTTCTTTGGTTACGTGATGGTAGCGGTTTAATTGCCACAGCCAAATCCAGCCCTTTGGATCTCAATCCCACACAGGTCTGGCTCATCGCCTATCCGGATGGTTCAGCACGACGGATCACGAACGATCTTAATGGCTACGGTCGAGTGAGTCTTGGTCTGACTGCAAACAGCGACACGATCGTCACAGTACAAACCGAGCCTTCTGTACAAATTTGGACCACTCCTTTAGGAGGGCCATCGAATCAAGCAGTTCAGACCACACACGGAGAAGTCGATGGTGCATACGGTTTGGAATGGACGCTCGATGGACGAATAGCCTACTTCACTCAAACTGGTGAGAATCCTGAGCTCTGGATCATGAAAGGAGATGGATCGGAAACCAAGCGACTGACGAGAGCGAATGGACCTGAAGGGGGTCTTGCCGTTTCACCTGATGACAAATATTTGTTCTTTGCCTCTTCTCGATCCGGCACACCACACATCTGGCGAATCAATGCTGATGGCAGCAGCCCCAAACAGATCACGTCTGGTGACTTCGCTGATTATTCTCCGACCTGTTCACCCGATGGCCAATGGGTATTGTTTCAATCATGGCGGAGCGGCAAGAGTTGTTTGTGGAAAGCGCCAATTGATGGCGGCGAAGCTATTCAGTTGACGGACAAACCATCCTCTCGCGGATTCTATTCACCAGACGGTAAGTTCATCGCGACGGCATACCTGATCGAAAACCAGAAGTGGAAACTCGCGATTATTTCAAGCGAAGGCGGCGAGCCAGTAAAGCTCTTCGACGGACCAGCAGGTTTCAACCTATTTTCTCAACTTTCGTGGATGAATGACGGCCGTTCAATAATCGTAAAGGCACAGCAAAACGGCGTGGATAATCTTTGGAGCCAGCCGGTTGATGGTGGACAACCAAAGCAGCTCACCAACTTCACTTCCGATTTCATTTTTAGCTACAGCTTGTCGCGTGACGGTAAGCGGTTGGCGATGTCACGCGGTAAAACGAGTCTCGATATCGTCCTGATAAAAGATTTTCGGTAGCAGCAGGCGCAATTTTCTTTTCGTTGTTTTGTGACCGTGGTAAAAGTCCGCTTCCCCAGACACTCCCGCACATTTTCCTCGAGCAATACTTATGAAACAGCGCGCAATGGTATCGACTGCAACATAACATATGAAAAATGCCGCGATCGTATCCATCGCGGCATCCTTTTGATTAAATCGCATCCTTACGACAGTTAACCTGCTCGCTCATTCCCGCCTACTCGATAACCATCCTGGTAACCTTTCGAGAAACCAGATCGATATACATCTGCGTAATTACCGAATCCAGAATCATGGAAGTAGTGCGAGCGCTCGGGGTTGTAGCTCTTCGCCTTCTTACCATCACTCTTTCCGGTTTTGAATCCATCCTTGTAGCCCTGCGCAACCGCCTTTTCGCTGTTACTAAAAACGTATTGACGATAGTAGCTACCGTATGGAGACCAGGGATCGTAGCCCCAACGGTTGTAACCGTACGGGTAGTCCCACCAGCTTCGATGTCCAAAACCAAAAGGGCGGTAGATGCGATACGGATATGGTCGGACGATAATTCGTCGTCGATTCTGTGCCTGCGTCTCGGCGGAGGAGAGAAATACGATTCCGGACAACATGAACACGGAAAGGACGAGCCCACCAACCCTTCTTAAGTACCTTCCCTTCATTAATAAACCTCCTCGTTTATCTGCTTCCTAAGACGCTTTACGAGCCCGAGTGGTTGCTAGTTCTCCAGTACCGTATGCGGCGGATTACGTTTGATTGTTTTTTGGTTGCGTGGAGCGTCGCTGTGATGGATCCATCCGCTACCGCGGACGTACTGACCTTGCATTATGCAACTATTTAGTTGCATAATAGCGAGTGGTCACTGATGCAGACAAGGTGTTCAAGGCGCTGGCTGATCCAGGCAGACGGCGCTTGCTCGACAAGCTCCACGGAAACAATGGCCAGACGCTTGGCGAGCTTTGTGAACACCTGGACATGACAAGGCAGGCCGTTACCAAGCATCTGTTGTTGTTGGAACAAGCAAACCTGGTCGTAGTCGTTTGGCGCGGGCGCGAGAAGTTGCACTATCTCAACCCCATTCCAATTAGCGACATCTTCGACCGTTGGGTCGCTAAGTACGAGCGTCAACGCGTTAGGGCGCTCGCGCAACTGAAGCGGGCACTTGAGGAGAAGTGAGATGGATAAACCAAAGTTCGTATACGTCAGCTATATTCAGTCTTCACCGGAGAAGGTCTTTAATGCGTTGCTCGATCCGGAGATGACTAAACTCTATTGGTTCAATCATCACAACGCATCGGATTGGAAGGTCGGTTCAAGATGGGAACACAAGTTAATCGACGATCCTTCGGTCGTGCACATCGTTGGTAAGGTTGTGGAGAGTGATCCGCCACGCCGACTCGTTGTGACATGGGTGCCACCTGCGGATGAGGGTAACCCCGCCAAGACTTCGCGCGTCACCTACGAGATCGAGCCACTCGCTGATTCTGTGCGGCTCACCGTCACACACGATGAGCTGGAGCCAGATTCGGAAATGTTCCACAGCGTGTCGTTCGGCTGGCCAGTGGTGATCTCGGGATTAAAGACATTACTGGAAACCAACGAGCCTTTGTCGACGAGACCTGCTCCGAGCAGGAAGTGACACTATGAGAGGATGAGCCGCGAATTAAACGAGTTAACTCGCGGCTCGTTTTATACGCAACTTCGTTCCTGGTCTTTCCGTACTCTGTGGCTGAATGTCATTGAGCTTCGGCGCTGGATCTTACGGAACTGAGACAAGGAGTGACTTATGAAGTATATGCTGCTAATCCATCACGAAGAGATTTTGGATGAAAGTGAGCGACAAGTCCTGTTACAGGAATCCATTCAACTCGCAAATCAACTCCACACGAAGCAACAATATGTCGACGCTGCACCATTGGAGCCCACCTCTCAAACAATCAGTGTCAAAGTACGAAATGGCAAGCCGCTCGTGACTGATGGACCGTTTGCAGAAACACGCGAGCAAATCGGCGGGTACTTCCTGGTGGATGCTAAAAACATCGCCGAAGCGGTCAACATTGCCGGAAAGATTCCCGCAGCTCGCATTGGAACAGTTGAAGTACGACCGCTCAGGCAGGTTGAAGGTTTGCCAAAGCTTTAGAATATGTAGTGCCTGCTATCACGATTTTCCACTCGTCATTCGACATCTCTCAATGAGGAATTTGTAAGGGCTTCCCTCCGTGGGCCGGCCCTGACTGCGGGTAACGAACATCAGGCACCCACGGACGGACGCGCCTACATCCTCAATCCCTTGACTTTCCTATGGCCAGTGACATAGAAGCAGTCTCATTCATTACGATTACCCGATAGGTGGTTCGCCCATGAACAGAGAGCTGCTTGAAAGTGAACTCAAACGCGCCCATGTCAATCTCAACGGCTGGCTGCCGGTGTTGCAATGCGATATTTGCAAAAAACGCTGGGAGCCCTTCGCGACAGCGGTCGGCGACGATGAAGCGACCGTAAGGTTCGACTACTGGATATGTCCTAACAGATGCAACGCCAACGCTCAGCTTAGTCTTGCCGTAAGGACCGCAGTGCCAAGATACGTGGTCATCAACGACGTCCCCGGCATGATTTTTGGTGACGACGATCTTGCTGAGTTTAAGCGTTATGTACGTTCAATGGACGCCACGGAAGTTTGGAACCGTCCGCAATAGTTCAACCCACTTCCTCAAGTCCAGATGGCAGAGTCGCTGGGCTCTAATGCTAACGTCTGACTTCGGCCTCTGGACTTCAGACGCTAACCTGATCAGCGGCACCCGGTCCGGTTCTGTATTGGCTGCCCTTTCCTTCGTTCACTCCTACTACCATCGGCTTCGCCCTCTCAAGAGTTGTTCTCGTGGTATAGAAAAGGGCTTGCGCGCCGTAACTGCGCTGATGCCCCTTTGGGCACTGCCCTTGATCCGGCATTTGGCCCAACAGTTTCAAGGGCAAGCACGAGCCAAGGGCAAAGCCCGGGTGATTATCCGGCTGCTAACGGGGGCAAGCCATCGCCGCAGACCGGCCGGCAAGCCGTTGAGAAGTCTTTACGTAACTTTTGAGGCAAAGCCCCACCATCCAGTAAGAAAGTCACGCGAGCTTTGGGTCGCTGATTGTCATTTCTGACTTTTGTCTAGATCATCGACAGTAATAGGACATCAATCGGCAATTGGCAATCGACAATGTCTCCGTCTCGTCAAACCCTCCTAACCTATCTCGACCATTACATTCAGCATGGGCGGTCCGTCATGATCGTGCACACGCGAGGGCTGCGACATATCGCATGGTCATACGAGCAGGTCGTTCTCACAGCTCGACGGATCGCTCGCGAGTTGGAGTCGCGTGGGATAGCCAAGGGCCAGCGAGTACTTTTATGCGGCGAGAACGGTCCGGAATGGGTGTCGGCATTCTGGGGCTGCCTGTTGCGCGGCGTCGTTGTCGTTCCGCTCGATAAAGAAAGTAAGCGTGACTTTATCGGCTTAGTCCAAAAGGAGACCGATGCCAGGTTAATCTTTGGTGATCAAGGTAACGGCACCGTCTTCTCGCAACTCGGCATTCCTTTCATTTCGTTTAATGAACTGGATGAACGTCTAGATTCGGTCTCATCGGACTCGTACCCGACGGAAGAAATCAATGCAGATACGATCGTTGAAATAATCTTCACGTCGGGAACGACTTCAACGCCCAAAGGCGTGGTCCTGACACATCGGAATCTACTTGCCAACCTCTTGCCGCTCGAAGAAGAGATCGCAAAGTACGCCAAATGGAAGCGGCCCTTTGATCCGATTCGGTTCCTGAGTTTGGTGCCACTAAGTCACGTCTTCGGCCAGTTCATGGGTGTGTTTGTCCCACAACTGCTCGGAGGCGAAGTGCACTTTCATGACTCGTTCAATCCCGCACAAATCGTCCGCCGCACACGCGAGAGCCGCATCAGTGTCATGGTGCTCGTCCCGCGCATGCTTGAAAGCCTTCGAGATTGGATTGCAAGAAACTACGCCGCAAGCGCAGCCTCTGAGATTCTCAATCTCAAATTGGGCAAAGCGGAGAAAGCGAATGCGTTGCGACGGTGGTGGCTCTTCCGCGATGTACATCGTCAGTTCGGTTGGAAGTTTTGGGCCTTCATTTCCGGTGGCGCCACACTGGACGAAGCGACGGAAAAATTTTGGCGCAAGCTCGGCTTCGCAGTACTGCAAGGCTACGGTATGACTGAAACAGCGTCTCTCGTCACTGTTAGTCATCCCTTCAAGACAGTTCAGGGATCAATCGGCAAACCGCTGCCCGGATATGAAGTCAAGTTGGACCAAACCGGTGAAATTGTTGTCCGCGGTCCAAGCGTGTCATCCGGCTACTGGACCGCTGAAGGTAACGTCGATAAGTCTGTAGATGAGTGGCTTCGCACGGGTGATCTCGGGACTTTGGACGAAGCAGGCAATCTGTATTTCAAAGGACGAGAGAAAGACATCATCGTAACCGCCGCCGGATTGAACGTTTATCCGGAAGATCTCGAACAAGCACTCAACAGTCAACCGGAAGTGCAAGTTAGTTGTGTGATTAGGTGGCCGACGCAACAGGGAGATGAGCCGTTAGCGGTTCTGATCCTGCGCGACTCAGGCGCGGCGTCGCAAACAGTTATTGATCACGCTAATGAGAGACTCGCAGAACATCAGAAGATCAGGCATTGGCGTGTCTGGACAGAACCAGACTTTCCGAGAACTGCAACTCAAAAAGTATTGAAACGAGAAGTCGCAGCACGCATTTCCACCCACACTGCGTCGATCGACACTCCGGTCAGCACTCATCCAGCTTCATTTGTAATTGCTGCAGCAGAAGAGATCACCGGCCAAGGAGGCGTGCAGGATAGTCCCTCTTTGCAGCTGACGAATGATCTAAAACTGGATTCGTTGGGAAGGATCGAACTGTTGAGTGCTCTCGAGGATCGGTACCAAATCGAGATTGATGAAGCTGCGTTCACCGCGGCGACAACTGTTGAAGAAGTTGAGCGAATCGTTCGCGGCGAGCTGGAACAAACAGCAACGCCGTATCCCTTTCCGAAATGGTCGCAAAGATTTCCTGTAACGTGGATTCGCGTGCTGCTTTTCTATTCAATCATCCTTCCTATTACCAAGATCATGAGCAGGATGCATGTCGTCGGTCGTGAGCATGTCGCGCATCTCGCCGCGCCAGTTCTGTTCGTCGCGAATCACGTGACGCTTGCTGACCACGCCCTCATTCTCTCCGCACTTCCTGCTTCTCAGCGACATCGCTTAAGCATTGCGATGGAGGGTGAACGCTTGCGCGACTGGCTTCATCCGCCACCAAGCATGAATTGGTTCATGCGACTGCGGCTGCTAGCCCAATATTTCCTAGTTACTACTTTCTTTCATGTGTTTCCGCTGCCAAGACGAAGTGGTTTTCGTCAGAGCTTCCGGTACGCCGGCAACTCCATCGATCGAGGCGAAAGCGTACTTGTATTTCCAGAGGGTGAACGAGCGCCGGTCGGCCAGATGCACATGAGCTCATTCAAGATAGGAATCGGAGTGTTGGCCAGGGAGCTAAACGTCCCGGTTGTTCCGATTAGAATCGAGGGACTGTACGAACTGAAACAGCGCCAACAGTACTTCGCTGCACCTGGACAAGTGGCGGTTATTTTTGGAACGCCGATAAAATTTGATTCGATTATGAAGCCTGTGGAGATCACTGAAGAGCTACAACGTCGCGTCGCAGACCTGAAGTAGTCATCCGGAAATTTCAAAAGCAGCAGAGTCGGAACTGATGGGAAACGGCTTGCCGCCCGATGTGAGGCGCCTTGCTTCGTACGGCTTGCCATCTGGTGTGAGGCGCCGGCTTGCCGCGCCGTAAAGTTGCACCCCGTTCCCTTGGGCTGTGCCCCCGGTTCGGGCTCTGCCCTACGAACCTCACTGGAGTAATTTGATTGCAATTGGGCCAGAGGCCGAACCAGGGGGCACAGCCCATTCAACAAATCCAAATTACGGCGCGGCAAGCCGGCGCCTCACACCAGACGGCAAGCCGTTACGAAGCAGGCCTCACATCCGGCGGCAAGCCGTTATACAAACCGGAGATACTCCTGCTGCTTGTTCGTGTTTGAGAATCTGAGAAATCTGCACCGATTTTCTTTACAATTCTTGACATCTTTTTACCTCGCCTTTACACCCCTTAACACCGACAGGCGTATCCTTTCCGGCGTAACCCGCGGTTTTCCCTGCAGAGGTCGACATGAATATCAAGAAAAGAAAGCTCCTCCGAGGCTTCAACCGTTACCGACTGATGCTCACCCTGGGTGTCGCAGTCCTCTTGCCGGCAGCGGGACTCATCTACGTTAACTTTAGCCAGCTACGATCATTTGAGCGCGACAAGGTTCTCGAGGCAGCCATCCATCGAGACTTTCAGGAGATGCTCGCCATCACCGAGAAACGAATGAGCAAGAAGGCTTACTCGATGGTTCAAGAAGTGCGTGACCAGTTCCCTTCACCCGATGAAGAAGAACATGAGAAAGAAAAAAGACTGAACCTGCTCTTGTCTAAGTATCCCTGGCTGGCACACGTCTTTCTCTTCGATGAGAAGGACAGGATATTTCTCTCTCAACCCAGTCAGATGGGGGACAAGTATTTTCGCGAAGAGCATGAAGAAGCAGCGAAGTCCTACATGACTTGGTACAGCACAGAGGGCAAGCTATTGGTCGGCGGCATTCACAAGAAGTCAAAGCCCTACACCACCTATTCAGGTTTCGTAAAGCGCTCCGACGGTGAGTATTTCGTCACAACTGCTTTATTTGTCTTACCTGGGGTCTCCAAGCAGCGCATTGTCATTGGCGGCGCCACTTTCGATCCAAGATACCTAAAGCAGTCTTTTCTCCCGCAAATGTTCCAGGAGTCTGTCTCGGAACAATCAGCCGAGCAAGGTCGAAACCCTATAGCCCTCGTCGCGTATCCCGCTGAGATGGAGAGTGGCTACGGAGGGTTGAAACCCTTTGCTGCTTCGTCTGGTTGGGGCGAGGGAAAGCCCGAGGTCACGCGAAAGCTCGAAGATCTTTTCCGCGGGCTCGCTCTCGGCATCAGGTACCAAGGCACCAGCGTGAAGGAGCTGGGTCAGACGTGGGTGCATCGCAGTTTCCTGATCCTCGGAATCCTTTCGCTGATGATCGTTGGTGGTCTTTTGCTGACCGATCGAATAGTCAGCAAAGAGATGGCACTCGCGAAGCTTAAGGCCGACTTCGTATCGAATGTTTCGCACGAATTGCGCACGCCGTTGGCTTTGATTCGCTTGTACGCGGAAACGCTCGAGCTCGGTCGCATTACTACGCAGGATAAGAAAGAGCAGTACTACCGCATCATTCGGAAAGAGAGCGAACGGTTGACAGCGTTGATTAATAACATTCTCGACTTTTCGCGAATCGAGGCGGGACGCAAAGAGTACGAATTTCGTGAGACTGACATCGCGGAGCTGGTTCAGAACACGCTCGACTCGTACCGGTATCAGATCGAGCAACAGGGATTTGCGTTTGAAGAGAATATCGACACGAACCTGCCCGCTGTTAAGGTGGACCGCGAGGCAATTGCGCGCGCGCTTGTTAACCTGGTCAACAACGCATTGAAGTACTCAAGTGAGGACAAGTACCTGGGCGTGAAACTCTATCGCGAAAACGGTGTCGTGAAGCTTGAAGTCATGGATCATGGCATTGGGATCGCTCGACGCGATCATTCGAAGATCTTTGAGAAGTTTTATCGCGCTGGAGATCCGTTGGTGCACAACACAAAAGGAAGTGGCCTGGGTCTATCGCTCGTGCGTCACATCACGGAGGCTCACGGCGGCGACATTGCAGTCGAAAGCACTCCGGGAAGAGGCAGCAAGTTCATTCTGTCACTGCCGCTTGCACATGCCACTCAGCAGCCGGCGCATCAGGCAGCATAGGAATAGTAGATCATGAGAAAAACGAAATTTGACACTGACGCAAATGGGAACGGCAGCCAAGCCGAGACTAACACGGCTGCGGCTACAAGAAGCGCGAACAAGAAGACTCGGATCTTGATCGTGGAAGACGAACCGGCAATGGTTCAGGGACTGCGCGACAACTTCGAGTACGAAGGCTACGAAGTGATCAGCGCTGCGGATGGAGCCGAAGGACTTGAAAGAGCCCTCGCAGATGAACCGGATCTAGTTGTACTCGACGTCATGATGCCACGCATGAGCGGCCTGGATGTTTGCAAGCAGCTGAAAGCAAAGAAACCGACGATCCCTATCATCATGCTGACTGCGCGCGGTCAGGAGATTGACAAGGTTGTCGGTCTCGAGCTCGGCGCCGACGATTACGTCACCAAGCCATTTTCAATTCGCGAGCTAATGGCCCGCGTCAAGGCAGTATTGAGGCGCGTTTCACCTCAGACACCCTCAGCCGAACTCTACCGGTTCAGTGACATCGAGGTGAACATCCGTAGTAACGAAGTGCTGCGAGGCGGTCAGCCAGTAGAGCTATCAGCTAAGGAGTTCGCGTTGCTCGCGTACTTCGTTGCGCACCCTGCGGAAACTCTTACACGCGACAGACTGTTGGACGCGGTGTGGGGTTACGAGAACTATCCGAACACCCGCACGGTCGATACCCACATTGTGCACCTGCGACAAAAGCTGGAGCCGAATCCCGAAGAGCCACGCTTCATTCTTACTGTTCACGGCAGCGGATATAAGTTTGTTGGATAGAACTATTCTTTACTGCGGCGTTCTTTGTCACACATGTCTGAGGTTTTGGCAGGACGATTTACGAAAGAACACGAAATTCGTTCGTGTGATTTCGCGAATCATAAGACTACGAGCAAGGACAACATTTATGAGCCATCCTGGATACATTGGCGGGTTAGCAACTCGGCGTGCGGTGGATCTCCAGGTTTCTTCCCGGGTCTCCGCATCACGTCGTCAATCTAATAAAGCAGCTCATCAGGAACTGGAGGGGAGACTTGCTGCGCTTCAAAAGGATTACGCTGATCTCCACACAGCGATCTTTGAGGCAGCCCAGGTACACCGCCGTTTGTGCGCTCCTCGCTTGGTCCGTTACGAAGACTTTGAGATCGCCAGCGAGATCTTCGCGGTGCGACATCTTGCCGGTGACTTCTTCACGATCAAGGAATCACAAGGCCGGGTGATCCTCGCGCTCGGGGACATCTGCGGCAAAGGTTTGGCTGCAGGGATGTGGACCACGCACTTGGTCGGACTGGTGGGAGCGCGAGCGGCTGTTCACTGTGAGCCAGACTGGATCGTGACCGGTGTGAACCGAGATGTCTGCCTGCAGGCGTCAATGGTTCCGCTTGCCAGTCTATTCATCGCAAAGCTCGATCCCCAAACCGGGAAGCTTGAGTACTGCAATGCTGGTCATCCTCCCGCGCTGGTCCTGCGCGCGAACGGCGATATGGAATTGCTTTCCGACGGCGGTCTACTGCTGGGTGTTGTTCCCGACGCTCCGTACAAAAGAGGTTGCGTTGAGATGCAACCTGGTGACGTGTTGCTCGCCTACTCTGATGGTGTGCTCGAGTCGCAGAACGACGTTGAAGAGGAGTTCGGGTCTGCGCGTCTTGAGGCGCAGTTACGGCGAGCCGCTATGAAACCGCGTGGTCCACACGCCATCCAATCTTCTGAGGATACTAATGCGGCTGATCTTGTTGCATCGCAGGCTAATGCTGAGTCAGTGCTGTTTTCTGTGTTAGGAGCGGTCCAGGATTTTGCGTCGCCTCGTCCACTGGTAGATGACATGTCTATGGTGATCGTGCGACGAGGGTGTTCAGTTAATGAAAGTGTGTGATAAAGGAAAGCTGAACATATTGATACTTGAGCGGGATAAACCACCCTTCCCAACCTCGAGACTATTAGACTTGAATGTGGTTATCGCTACTTGAAAGTTTTTCAGCGGCAGAGTAAGAGTCTCTAGGTTCGAAGGACCGTTTTATCCCCGCTCAAGATCGTCACATTCAATCTTGCAAATTGTTACACATCCTCGGCAATAGGATTAAACTCATGTGAATCAGAATTTTTGTGAGGAGTAGCATGTATCGACTCATTCTCTTTTCAATTGCCGCTATGAGCTGGTTGCTTCCTGCTCCTTTGGCATTCGCTCAAACGACGCCGGCTAATCCACCAATTACGCGAACAGTATCGGGCCAGGTTCTAAAATCGAAAGACACGCCTGCGGTTCGGCTCGAGTTTGACAAACAATTCAAATATGCCGGAGGTCAAAGCTTTATACTTTACGACGTTGCCAATGCCGAGCAGCACTTCTTTGTTGACACCGATGAACAGGGTCGAATCAAACGACTCTTCTGGGTTCAATTCGAAGGTTACTTACCGAGCAACACTCATTCTTACAAATACCGACTCACGAAGGTCGTCAACATCGGCGGTTTAGATTTCATCGCCGATGCCTACCCACGAAGTCTCAAAGGAGATACTGGCCGACCGGATTCTGACGGCAATCGAGCGCGGTCGTTCCTGGAGTCCAAGGGTTATCGTATGGCAGGTACTGAAATCATGTCGCAACGCCTGGTGCACCTCGTGGACGCGGCTAAACGAAATGAACTGATGATTATCTACATTGAGGATCTCAGTCCCCTGGGTATGACGGCTGCGGACTTTGGCGAAGGTGGATCTGCTAAGTCGCGTTGGGATGAGATCGCGAAAGGTCTGCTGGAGCGGGCGATGAAGAATATGAAAGTCACACCGCAGTGAGAGGTCCGGGATGAGAGGTCAAAGGTCAAAGGTTAATGGTGAGCGTCAGAACTTGATCTCTTGGCTCTGCCATTTGGACTTGAGGAAGTGGCTTTGCCCTTCCAGTAAGGTTCCCATAAGGGCTGCGCCCTCAGCTGATCGAGAATCTTTGGTAATTAATGAAGGGATTAGCCCAGAAACTATCGCGAGTCTCATCGGAAGGGCGAAGCCACTTCCTCAAGTCCAGAAGGCATAGCCGAGGTTTACCGGGCGCCTGACCCCTGACCTGATCTCTGACCTCTGATCTCTGACCTCCGACCTCTGACTTCTGATCCGTGTCATTTGCGTTAATCCGCGGGCTAGTTGTCGGTTTCTCTCACCACCTCACGCGGGGACTTATCACTTCGAACTGCCAGCAATCTCGGGTGTCGCAATTTTCCATGCACAGTCCATTCGATGAAGCCAACCTGCACCACGATCTTCGGTCGCACCCAATGAGCACGCAGCCGTGGTAACCCAATCGCTTTCGTAAATGGTGCTTTCGCAACCTCCAGCCGATCTAGTTGTTCCCGCAGTTCCAGAAGCAGTTTCGTATCAAAGCCAGTTCCAATCTTCCCCGCAAACACGAAGTCATCCTTATCGAAGTACCCAACCAACAAAGCACCGAGCCCAACACGCTTACCTTGAGGATCTGTGAAACCTCCCACGACGAACTCCTGCCCGAGCTCACACTTCATCTTCAGCCACTGTCGGGAGCGCCGGTGTTCGTAAACAGAGTCGCTGCGCTTAGCGATTACGCCTTCCCATCCCTCTTTCAGCGCTCGCTCCCACGGCATTGGATCCTCCAAGGTCTTCACACGCTCAATTGGATCTCTCAATTCAAGTTCGCTTAACAACTTCTGACGCTCCACCAGTGGCAATGAAGTAACGTTCGTACCTGCGTGCCACATGACATCAAACACGTGATACTTCACTCTGCCACCGCCCCAGGTGACCTCGCCATCGAGAATCAATTGCTTTACCGGTAAGTTTTTGACTGCTTGGACCACAGCAGGAAGGTCCTGCGGAAGACGGTTGCGGGAAAACAGTTGCACGTTCGCGCCGTTTTTGAACGCAAGCAGCCGAATGCCGTCAAACTTCCGTTCAAAGATCCACTCGGGACCGGTGAAGCGCTCCTGAGTGAGTGTCGCAGCCATCGGTGTAAGCCACTCCGGAAATCTGGAAGTGCGCTTTGGAGTTCGACGACTCGTCGTCGCTTTAATCGTCGGTTTACCCATCAGTTCCCGGAGTCCAGATGCCATCCTGAGTTAACCAGCGTGCCGTTACGGAAGACAAAAATTTCCGTTCCTCTTCCTGTCTTCGTTGTGCGTTGGCCGTTTGCTTCAATTTCATAAAGGTATGTCGTGTAAAGCACCACCGTGTTGCCATAGACCTGCATTTCGGTTTTGGGAAACTCCAACTTCACCAGCTTTGCACCGCTAGCCGCGAAGCCTTTCGAATTGGCGAAAATCTCCGCTCGCTTGGACCACTGCTGAGATCCTTCGTCGATAGCGATTACCTCTTCCGGAATCATCTTTTCCAGCGCTGCTTGATCATTAGCAAAGAAAGCTCGCCAAACAGCTTCACGGGCAGTCAAAATTCGTTGACGCATTTCTGGTGAGATCGTCATAGGCATTGCATTCTGTTCCGCGCGCCACGCGGGATCGACAACGGTGTGTGATGCAACCTGGATCCAATTGCCCTGGCGCTTCGCGTAGACATCCATTATTCGAAAACGATTTGTGGTTACGACAGTGTTGCCAGTGTTCCGCTCAAAGTCTGCAATGAACGAAGCGACGGCCAACTCGGGACTATAGAAGATCACGTCAAAGTCCGTGAGCTTGTAACTTCGCGTCCGGTCTGGACTAGGCTTTGATCCTTTCATCTTTGGCCAGTCAATGCCATTGGCTTCCATATACTCGTCGATGCCTTTAATCGGCACGCGTGAATGCTCAAGGAAGCCGCGCCAATCTTGAGAATGAGTCGCGTAGATCTTGTCAACGTCCCAATCGATGAAGGCCTGACAGATGCTTTCAATGTGGGCCTTGATAGCAGCGCGATCAGCATCACGATTGTCCTGTGAAGACTGTGGTGCGGCTAATGTGGCTGGCAAACTGATCACAAGGGACAACACTGAAAGAAATAGCCAAGTCAGTAGGCAAGATTTCATCTTAGTTACCTCCGGCTAGAGTCAGATTGATGTGGGTGATGGAAATATAAACTGGGCTGTAGTTATTGAACAGATTTGCATTACAGCATGCTTAACTTTCGAACGGCTTTGCCTCAAAAGTTACATAGAAAGTTCTTCTACGGCTTGCCGGCTGGTGTGCGGCGGCGGCTTGCCCCGCCGTTAGCGTCCGAATAATCACCAGGGCTTTGCCTTGGTTCGGGTTTGCCCCTTGAGACTGTTGGACCAAAGGCCGCACTGGGGCACAGCCCCGAAGGCAAGAAGCTGAGCTTACGGTGGGGCAAGCCACCGCCGCACACCAGCCTTCCTAACCTCGAGACTCTTGGATTTGAGCGGTACATTTGCCATTGAAGGCTTTCAAACTTCGATCACCAAACTCAATTCGAGAGTCTCGAGGTTAGGAAGGGGCGGTTCATCCCCGCTCAAGCATCGATAGACTCAGCTCTGAGCTTTCAAACGCTCTTTACTATCATCTTGTTTCCAGTTATTGCTGAGCACATCAACTACTCGGCTATCTGTTGCAGCGTGTGGTTATGCTTTCGCCTGACCTTTTAGAAACCCGAGCGTTACAGTGGGACGTGACCATTGACGAAACGATGGAGACTCCCACGTCTGTGATCGGCTTCGGCCGGCGCGGTGATGATCGTGTAGTCCTTAAGATAACAAGAAAAGGGTGTGATGAATCGCACGCCGGAGAAATTTTGCAGGCGTTCAATGGAGAGGGTTCGGTTCGAGTCCTTGAATCCCAGACCGGAGCAGTCCTGCTTGAACGGCTTGAGCCAGGAAATCAGCTGGTGGAGCTGGTTCGGCGTGGTCAAGATGAAGACGCGACGGCAATTCTCGCTAACGTGATGCAGCAACTATCTCAACACACTGCACCACCCCATACCCCAACCGTATTCGACTGGGCCCGTGGATTTGATCGCTATTTGGCAATACGAGACAAACAGATTCCAAACAACCTCGTTACCCAAGCGCGTGAGCTATATCGAACGTTGGCTAACTCACAAGGAAAGCCAATGCTGTTGCACGGAGACCTTCAACACTACAACGTGCTGTTCGATGCGGCACGTGGTTGGCTGAGCATTGATCCAAAGGGAGTCATCTCGGAACTGGAATATGAAGTTGGCTCGGTCCTCAGAAATCCTGTGGAGCAGCCCGAGCTTCTTGCGTCGGCAAATACGATAGAGCGACGACTGGACATCCTGGTTGATACGTTACGACTCGATCGTCCTCGCGTAATCGCGTGGTCATTTTCGCAGGCGGTGCTCTCGGCGATCTGGGATATTGAGGATGGATACAACATCCGACCAGACAACGCCGCGCTTCGGCTGGCGCGCACATTGAAACCGATGTTGCGTTAGCTGACTGTTAAGCCGCGGATTAACGCGGATGGCACGGATCAGAAGTCAGAAGTAAGAGGTCAGACATAAGAGCCGATAAACATCGGCTTTGCCTTATGGACTTGAGGAAGCGGCTTCGCCCTTCCGGTGAGGCTACCAAAAAATTTCTGGGCTGCGCCCCCCACAGTTTCAGGAAGGGCGAAGCCACTTCCTCAAGTCAAAATGGCAGAGCCAAGAAGATGTTTGAGCTGACCTCTGTTCTGACCTCTTACTTCTGACTTCTGATCCGCGTCATCTGCGTTAATCCGCGGCTAATTCTGTCTGTTGCAGAGAGAAGGCGAAGTACTTAGCAGCTGAAGCCGTCAGTGTCAGATCCTTAATGCAGTAGAAACATTTCTACTCGCTACTTAGTTTTTCGATCCCGCCAAATTTCCCTTTCTTCAGGCGTAATTCTCCTCAACTGAAGAGCGGCATCATCGTTGCTCTTACGATCATCGCTCTGCCAAACCAGAAGTCGTCTCGTGCGACCTTCACTGGTAATAAGAAAACTGAGGAATCAAAATGAAACTTTATCTGACATATTTGATTGGCAGTGTGCTGCTGCTGGTAACCGTGCCGTTTGCGGTTGCGGCCCAACCAGCGGCCCCGCAGCCAATGACCGTGGAAAACATCAAGACCAAGGTCGCGAAACTTGGCGTTGGCGACAAGGCAAAGGCAACAGTGTTTCTAAAGAATAGGACGAAGTTAAAAGGCTACATCGCTCAAGCCGGTGACTCTGATTTTGTCCTGCGAGATCGCAAGACAGATACGCCTTCGACTATCAGGTACGACGACGTAGCCAGGATAGACAGTAACAAGGGCCACTCGACAGCGAGGAATATCGCTATTGGTGTGGGCATCGGCGCCGGCGCGCTGCTAGCGATCATTTTAATCACAATCGCACATCTTGATTGAGATAACTGAAGTTACATAGAAAAATGCGGTTGGAAAAGGGGAAGCCGCGTACATATCAATTCAACATTGAAAAGCGCAGTCGGGAAGGGGGCAGTCACTACATTCAACCTTCACTATATTCAACGCGCCCCCGCTCAAGGTTGAATGCCAATCAAGATAAATGTCGCGTCAGCCATTCCTTGAGTGAGTGATTGATTCAATGAGGAAGCTGAGGAAAGTTAAGCGGGGGCGCCTTGAATCTAAGGAACCTTAACTATAGCGACTGCCCCCTTCCCAACTGCGCTATTCAAACTTGAATCTGCCGACTGCCCCATTCCCGACTGCACGGACTATCTAACTCCCTTCATCAAGCGTTCTATTGGTCGTCGCAGCGATCGCTTACTCTTCAACATGTTGGACCACAGCTCACCAACCTTCGCAATACGCTCTTCCATCGTTCGTAATGTGAAACTTCTTGGGCCAACTTCGCACCGTTGTACTTCCTCCCAAGTGCAAGGTGCGGAAACGGGAGCGCCTGGCTTCGCACGCACCGTGTAAGCCGCAGCAAAGGTGGCGCTATACTCATTCCGCCCTGTATCGACAAGGATACGACCCGCGCGATCCTTCTTGCTGAACTCTTGAGTCAAGTTCTTTGGATCGCGCTGCACCAGAGTTCTTCCAACAGTGTGGGCAAACCTCGCCACAGTGCCAAAGTCAGACTTTGCATCAAGTGGCACAGCGATATGAAAGCCTTTTGAGCCTGACGTCTTGATCCAACTTGGTAAGCCAAGCTCGGCGAGAAAATCACGTAGCTGAATTGCGGCACCGCAGAGGACCTCGAGCTCATCTTCTTTCGACGGATCGAGATCAAAGACGCAGATGTCGGGGTGATAGAGATTCGGAGTTCTTGAGGGCCACACGTGTATGGTGATGCTGTTTTGGTTCGCGAGCCAAAGAAGAGATCGCGTGTCGTTTGCTATTGGATGATGGACCGTACCATCCTTCTTCGGCACTTCGACGCGTGTCAGCCAGTCCGGAAAGCCCTTCGAAACATCCTTTTGAAAAAAGCCTGGCTCGGTGATGCCGCGATGAAAACGCTCCATGGTAATAGGTCGGCGTCGAAGGTGCGGCAGCATCACAGCGGCGATTGCTTCGTAATAGCCGGCAAGCTCCGCCTTGGTGATCCCGTCGCCAGGAAACATTAGCTTATCGGGATGTGTGATCAAGACTTCGTTCACAACTTTCAAACGTTAAAGCATTTCGGCTTGAGTTTGTGTATTTTGCTAAACCGCTTAAGTTAGTGTTCTTTCGTGGATCGTTTGGAAGCAAAAAGCAGCGGAACGATCCACGAAATCACACGAAACGAACACGAATTATCTATTAGCCAGTGACGCATAAACCACAACAAGTGACCAAGGACAAAGCACAACGAAGCACAAGTACGGGATTAAGATCCAAGACTAAAGACCGAAGACCAAAGACCAATCCCAATTGCAGTCACTTCTTGAAATGACGATTAATCATACATTCGATGTGGCTGTGATCGGTGCCGGTGTTTTCGGAGCGTGGAGTGCTCACCAGTTAGCACGTGCGGGTGCGGCCGTGCTTTTGATCGATGCGTATGGACCAGGAAACAGTCGCGCGAGTTCCGGTGGTGAGTCACGAATGATTCGCATGGGCTACGGACCAGATGAGATCTATACCCGCATGTCTCAACGTTCACTCGTCTCCTGGCAGGAGCTCTTCAATCGAGTAACGTTGCCCCAGCTATTTCAACCCACCGGCATTTTGTGGCTGGCCCACGAGACTGACTCTTATTGTGTGGCGACCCAGGAAACCTTCGAGCGGTGTAACGTGCCTTTTGAATTACTCGACCGCGCTGAGCTGTGCCACCGCTATCCGCAGCTGCAGCTGGACGACATCGAGTGGGGAATGCTCGAGCCAAACAGCGGCGTACTGATGGCTCGCGAAGCCGTAAAGGCGGTAGTGTCTGATGCTCGCAGTGCTGGTGTCAGGTATGTCCAGGGAGTAGTCGTCTCGCCGCAATATGGCTGCACCGAATCCGACACTTTGGATTCGATCGAAACTATTTCCGGCGAAAAACTTCGCGCTCGCGAATTCATCTTTGCTTGTGGACCGTGGTTGCCAAAGCTCTTTCCCACACTATTAGGCGAGCTAATTCACGTCACACGTCAGGAGGTGATTTTCTTCGGAGTACCAGCAGGTGACGATCGGTTCAACTTGGGACATCTGCCGGCTTGGATCGACTTTCACGACCTAGTCTACGGCATTCCGAATCTCGACAATCGTGGTTTCAAGTTGGCGATTGATGAACACGGGCCACAATTTGATCCCGATACAGGTGAAAGGGTCGTTTCGGAGATAGGTATCTCCGCCTCTAGATCCTCCCTCGCCAGACGAGTGCCGTCATTGGCCACTGCTCCCATGACTGAATCGCGAGTGTGCCAGTATGAGAACACGTCAAACGGCGACTTCTTGATTGACCGGCATCCTTCCTTCTCGAATGTATGGTTAGTTGGCGGCGGGTCCGGTCATGGGTTCAAACACGGCCCAGCGATCGGTGAGCACGTTAAGTCATTGATTACAGGCGTGGCTCAAGTTGAGCCTCGATTCTCCCTCGCCACGAAGAAGAAGGTGCAGCATCGGACAGTATATTAAGAACGGATAATTGGACTTCTCTTTGTGTCCTCTGTTCTCGGTGTTTCTGTGGTTTTCTTCCGCTTAAGCGCCAATCAGTCCACAAGGATACCACCGAGACACGGAGGCACGGAGCGCCACAGAGAGCCGAGAATGCGTTAACATAGGCGTACATGCACGATACTTTTGAACAGACAGCTACGCAGCTCGTAGCGATTGCCAAAAGCCTTCATGCGCGAGGATGGCTACTGGGCACGAGTGGGAATCTCAGTGCCGTTGTAACTCGTGAACCATTGACGCTGGTAATCACACCGAGCGGCGTTGACAAAGGTGAATTGAAACCTGAGCAAATTCTGCTGATTGATGAACACGTGCAACCACTCAACAACAAAACAGCCAAACCTTCCGACGAGAGTCCACTCCACATAATGATCGCGAAAGAGCGGGGCGCAGGTGCCATCGTGCATACTCATTCAGTATGGAACACCATACTTTCAGACTCAGGAAGAAATCATGATGGGCTGGAGATAGAAGATTACGAAATGCTGAAGGGTCTCGCCGGAGTCCGCACACATATGCATCGAGAGTTGCTCCCGATTATCGATAACTCGCAGAACATGTCGGAACTCGCGAACAAAATCACGGACGTGCTCGCCAAGCACAAGAACACGCACGGCTTTCTGCTGCGACGACATGGGCTCTACACTTGGGGACAAGATCTGAATGAAGCGAAGAGGCATGTAGAGATCTTGGAATTTTTACTTGAGACTTTAGGGCGAAGCGCTCAGCTCAAAGCTCGCTCACAAATGTGAAAAGATCGATGAGGAAGTTTGAATCATGGCTTTAGTAACACTAATGAATGAAAACAGGACCTTCGAAGGTGAGGACCAAATTTGCGCCTGTTTGAAAAGTTTTGGAATTGATTACGAACGGTGGACACCATCGCATCCTGTGGCCCAGGACGCTCCTGCCGAGGAAATCCTGCGGGCCTACTCTCGAGAAGTTGAAGAGTTGAAAGCTAAGGGCGGCTATGTAACAGCTGACGTAATAGACGTCGATTCTAAAACTCCCGGATTGGAAGAGATGCTGGCTAAGTTCAATCGCGAACATTGGCACGATGAAGACGAAGTACGATTCATAATCTCTGGTCGTGGGCTGTTTCACATTTGTGACCAGGAGGGGCGCGTCGCGGCGATTGAGGTCGAGGCGGGTGATCTGATTCGCGTGCCACGCGGCACGAAACATTGGTTCAATTTGTGCGCTGATCGTCGCATCAGGGCCATTCGTCTATTTCAGGATACGTCCGGTTGGACACCTCATTACACAAACAGCGACGTCGATAAGAACTACCTTCCGCTGTGCTTTGGCGGATCGCAGGTGCTGAGTGCGGACGATTTAAAGAGTTACGCTTGAGTGGCCCTACAAAGAGTAGTACCACCAAGAGAAGATACTGCGTTGGAACTCAACGCTCTCATTCTCACCAAGCTTCAGCTTGGTCAGAAGGCTCCGAGTGAAAATGAGAAACCGTTTCAACGGTTTCCCAACGTCCGAACCCAGCGAGTGCAGCCGGTAAACCCCTTGAAACGATTTCTAACAACGTAGGGTCACGACTAACCCCAAGGTAAAGCTTGGGGAGAATAAGAGCGTTGTTCTAACACCGTTTCAAGAAGCTGGTGGTATTGCGAACTTTCTTCAAGCCCGCTTAAGCTGAGCGTCCTAACTCTGACAATGATCCGTGTCACCGATCCTACTTCAGGTATTCGCGCCGTCTTACTCGATATCGAAGGCACCACCACTCCGATCTCATTTGTACATGATGTGCTCTTCTCGTTTGCTCGCTCGCACCTAAAAAATTACCTCTCCGAAAATCTTGACTCAGCAGAAGTCGTTGCGGATATCGACAGCCTCCGCGAGGAACACGTCAGCGACGGCGAGCGAGGGCTCAATCCACCTCCACTAGTTGAAGGACATCACGTCGCGGCACTCGAGTCGGTGGTGGATTATCTCAACTGGTTAATTGATCGCGATCGGAAGTCCCCCGCGTTGAAGTCGCTGCAGGGTAAAATTTGGCGAGAGGGTTATCTTGACGGATCCTTGAATGCTGAACTCTTTGCCGATGTCAGACCGGCATTGGAACGTTGGCACGAGGCGGGTGTAATGATCTGCATCTTTTCGTCAGGCAGCAGACTGGCCCAGGAGCTTCTTTTCACACATACCAATACGGGTGACCTTACGCGCTTCATTAGTCAATACTTCGACACCAAGGTGGGAAAGAAAAGCGACGCGGCGAGCTATCGGAAGATCGCAAACGAGCTCAAGCTTCAGCCTGACACGATTCTGTTCATTTCGGATGTAGTGGTTGAACTCGACGCAGCAAAGAACGTAGGAATGAAGACGCTTCTGTGCGTTCGACCTGGCAACGCACCACAACCCTCGAATTCGTCGCACGACCGTATTGAGAGCTTTGAGAGGCTTTAAAGATTTAGCCTCGGCTTAACGCCAATAAAGCGGATCAACCCTCTCATTCTCCCCAAGCTTCAGCTTGGGGTTACAGTTCACAACCGATAGTACGGAACCGTTTTGACGGTTTATTGAATGCAGCGGTGCGACAGTATCTGACGCAGTGTCCTCGTTAAAAGAGTTGAAACTGACTTGAGGTGGGAAAACCGTTGAAACGGTTACGTGTCTCCGTCGAGCTGGCGCCCCAAGCTGAAGCTTGGGGAGAATGAAAGGGTTGATTCTGATCCGTCTCATCCGCGTTCATCCGAGGCCGATTTAACTCAGTTCTGCGGATCAGTGACGCGTAGTTCCTTCACTGCCACGCCATCACTCCACATTCCCATAAAGCGCTGTTGCAGCGTGTTGCCCAAAGCATATTGGCGGTTCTTTCCATAGAACGCCGCGTCACACAAACCGTCGAAGAGTTTCCAGGTGCCGTAGAAATCCAGGGCATTTATCGCCGGCGACTCACTCGTATTCCGACGCGCGTTCTGAGCAGATAGACCACCAACACGACTACGGTTGCCGCTCGGACTTTCTCCGTTGTCATAGGTCGCATCGGGAGCTGTGGGTGCACGGTGACTGGCGCGTAGCTCAGGCGTTCCGTGGTTGTCTGTTACGAGCGTGATGAAGTCTTTATTACCCGCAGTGACTCGCGTCGCTTCGAGATAAATTCTTTTCGCATCCCTGTCGCCGACAAGCGTGTCCTGATCTCCCACGACAGTGAGCAAAAGGGTGTTGGCGGAAATCTTGTTTAAGTCGGCTAGCGGAAAACTTACCGGGGCTTCGGTCAAACCTGGCTCAACAGACATCACTGCCCGCACTTGGGGCAGACCTGACTCATTAGCCAATGCGGCCACGTTCGCTGCTAACAGACCACCCATCGAATGGCCCACGACTGCGAACTTGCCCAACTCGGGACGTACATGTCCCACATCCGTTTGCAATCTAGTGATGGCAGCTTTGATCGCGTGAAGAGCGTTCGGGCTAAAGTCTCTCACTGGAGTCAACAGACCAGCTTGATATCGTGGGTAGACCACGATGTTGCCGCGTCTGGCGAGGTGGTTCAACCAGGCCCCGTAATACAAAGGATTCATCCCGCCCCAGCCATGCAGGAAGACGATTAATGGCGCTGAACGGGGCTTGGGCGTAGTCGGTTCGAAAATCCAGTACTCTTGTGCTCCGGTGCCGTAACGGCTCTTATTCACACCTGCATGGGCGTATTGTTTACCACCGGGACCAGCTGTGGGCTGCGACGGGGGTCGAGGAGTCTCCGAGGAAATGATCGTGAAAGAAAAGAGCAAGACCGTGAGGATTAAACCAGTGTATCTGATAATTCTTGTTGGCATATTTGCTACTGACTCACTTCTAAGAATTGGTTTCCTCTGTGTGTTTCCGTGCCTCTGTATTTCTGTGGTTTTCTTTTGCTTGAGCGCCCATGAGTTCACAGGAAAACCACAGAGACCCGGAGCCACTGAGGACGCGCAGAGAAATCTAACAGCCACTAATTTGACGTTCGGAAGCGTATTTAGTTTGCTTTTACTTACAACGTGGCGGCCATAAGGCGATCTCGGAGCACACAGCTGATGCGATTTCAATCAACTCACAGGAGCGAGCGGCTAATCGTCAATCGTCAATTTGCAATCGACAATCCTTCTCAGCGCGTCACCGTGATGCGATCGCCCTGCTGAAGCTCGGGATCCGGTACCTTGCCACTGTTTATGTCATCCAGCCTGTAGTGAGTCACCGCTAACCGACCATTCGTGCCCGCGCGCGCAACCTGTACTGTGGCCGCTTTGCCGCTGAGTCCTCCAGCCGCAAGAATTGCCTGCGTGAGTGTCAGCCCTAATCGAAACGATTTTTCCCCAGGGGCCTTAACCTCTCCACCGATGTAAAAGTATTGCTTAGGAGTAACCTGCACACTAACTACATCACCAGAACAAACCGCTAGCGTAAGGGCCTTAGGATCAGACAGGTCAAGAGTGGTTATCTCGCCCGTCTCTTTAGAGATTACAGAGGCACGTCCTGCTTCTGGAAGCGGTTGCGCATCTGCAAGGACCACATAAAGTGGTATCGCTTCTCGCCGGAGGATCTTGCTTCCCGGTTCTTTTACAAGTCCACTCACGATGATCGTATGGCTAACGTACTCGCGAACTGCAACGAGAACATCGGACCTCTGATTCGTCGTGTTACCTTTCAGCTCCGTTTCAATTCTTGTCGTGATCTCGTCTGTTGTGAGCCCTAACACGTTTAATTGACGCGTCAGCAGCGGATGTTCCAACAGGCCGTGAGAAGTAACTGTAAACAAATTCGACTTGTCCGACGGTGTGCTGCTGATCTTGATATCCAGTATGTCACCCACCCCTACGCGATAGATCTGGGTTAAGTCAACGGACCTTGGCGACCGCCGGGAATTGAGGGCGTTAGATCCAGTTGCGAGAATTTCAGCTGGTCCCACATTTTTGCCGATCGCTCTGTTTACGTCGTCAGCGGGTTTACGTTCGGTTCGCACTGGTTCGGCGACACTTTTCTCCGACTTGAGTGCAACGTCGCGCTTTTTTTGAGGTTTGGTTTCGTAGTCAGTACTCGTTACCGGTGTCGACGCCACGAACGAATGAACGTTCGGCGTTATCCGAGGAGAGTTGACAGGCGGTTGATTTCTCACTTGTGTTGATCTGACTTCGGGCCGTCGGCGTACTTGGAACGTGACCGATGACGTTCGGGCGATGTTTACGTCAACCTCAGCCTCAGAAGTAACAAAGTCGCGAACGATATGGGCCACTACGGTATATCTGCCGGGAGGGAGGTTACCAATCCGAACATAACCATCTTCATTTGTTGTGGCGGATTGAGAGCGGATCAGGTTCGCACTGGTGATGGACAGCATCACATTAGCTATAGGCAGTTCCGCGGTGGCCTTTACTCGGATGATTATTGAGCCGGTCGTCGCGGTTTGTCCTATGGCGTTTGTCGCAAGGAGAAAAATCGCGACAGAAATGGTGGATGCGATCGGATGGGCTAAAGCTCGTATGAACCGAAGGTCATGTAGTTGGGCGGAGCGCACAGAGAACCTCCTAGGAGAGAGAAGTATTAGAGGCAACGGTCGAAACCTTGATTGGTTATTGACGACCAAGCCGGGATGTAGGCGACGGTGAAGGAGCCTTCAGTTGCTGGGCAAGAGCTTTTGTCGGGATGGTGGGGGGACTCTATTCCCCATCCTAAGCGATGTCAATAAGCGCGTATGCGGCTAGGCCGCTCGGATTCTACTTTCTCAGCAACTCCTCTGCTGCGCGCTCGCCGCTCTGTATCGCCCCATGTACAGTTCCAATATGTCCGATACTCGTAGCTTCGCCGGCAAAGAAAAGAGTTTCCTCAACCGGCTCTGCGAGAACACGTTGCGAGTCCAGGCCATCAACTGGAACATAACAATAAGCACCGCACGCAAATGGATCAGCGCCCCAATCATGAATGTAGGAGCCTTCCAACTGTTCCGATATTTCCTTTGCCGGGACATTGAAAATGCTGGCGAGTGAACCGCAAGCCTGTTCGAGGATATTGCTCCCAATCCGCGTGGTTTGAGCTCCGCCGGCCCAGCCAACCAGCAGTGGAGTTCGAATAGGAAGCTGTGTCCACCATGTCGGCACGGGCGCGTCCGCGGAATGAATGAACCCGAGGTCGAAAAAGTCTGCTTTACGATCTCCTAATGAAACCTCAAGTCCTTCCCAGAACCGATCACGAAAGCGAAGCGTGATCTTAACAACATTACCCATTATCAGATGGTGTATCGCAGTCTGTTTTGTTTGAGGCAACTCTGGGATAAACCGCACCTGGTCTTTTGACTGAAGCACGCCGAGCGGCAGCGTTACGAGACAGGCGGTTCCGACGAATGTGCGTCTTCCGTTTGAAGTTTGCGCGATAACTTCGACTTGGCCCTTGGTCCAGTGAATCTCGCGGGAGATCATTTCGAGTTGAAAGACACATCCGTGCCCGTCGGCTTCCTCGCGCAGGGCGTGCATAAGTTGGCTGTAACCACCGAGGATTCGGAATGAACTGTCGCCGTCAATCTCCTCAGCGGCCTCATTCGCTTTGATCAGCCCGTGAACGCCCATCTGAGCTGCTTCAGCCGCATGAAATCCCTCGACGTAGCGAACCGCCATCTCTTTCGCAAGTTCTGTTTCTTTGTCATTCGGAAGTGAATTTAGAAACGCTTGAAAGGAGCAGTCGCGCGGCATTTTTTTCATTTCGTCCATCAGCTTCGTGACGTTTTGCCAGAACTCGCCTGACTTACTCAACTTTCCTTCATCGAAATACCAATGCCTTTCGCTCACGTCGCAGAGTGACAGGTCGTGATCATTGGTGAGTCGAAAGATTTCCGGCGAGCGACCATGAACAAACTCCGCGCCTAGTTCGATGGGAACGCGATGCGTGATGAAAGTGTCGTTGTGCGTGAAGACGCGACCACCAATGCGGTCGCGCGCTTCGAGCACGATTACCTCGCGACCTGCGCGGCTGAGCTTACTGGCGGCAGCAAGCCCTGCCGCCCCAGCGCCGATGATCACAATTGGCATGACTCAAATTGTACGGCAAAGAGAGTTGCTAGTTAGGACAGGAATCTAAGCGGCAATTATTACTTAAGTCTGGACTCAAGACGCTTGGCTGAAAGTACCGTCCTGGTCAATCCGCCCCGGGTACCCTCTGTGGCTGCTGCGACGAAGTTGCTCCATAGGCCAGCGAAAATGATCTACGAATGAGCAGATTGCAGGATCAAAGGTGCGATGAAGACTCAGTTACGAATACAACCTAGACTCAAGCTTACTTCTACCAATTGATCAGAAACTCGCGCACCACGTTTATGCCGAAGCCAGCGGCAAGTGAGTAGCTGCCCGAGCGCAGACCGTCCTTGTAACTGTAGCGTGAGGGATACCACGTCTCGGCAGGAATGATCGAACCGGCATACGTGCCCACCAGAATCGGCGCTGAGATCACGCGTTTTCCGCTGCGCGTACGCGACGTAACATTCTGAAGGAGCGCATCGCTCAGTCGAGGAAGAAAGCCTTTGCGTTTGCTTTTCTCAAATCCTGTGTCGAGCCTGAAAGCCTCCGCTAAGCCGTAAGTGACTGTTTGTCGAATCGCGTTCGTGCCAAACTGCGAAGCAAAGCGCTTACCATAACCTTCCGCTCCCTGACCCCATTCCTCCGGGCTGTCAATCCATTGGTCAAAGCCTGCAGCAGCTCCAACTCTGAGAAACGCGAATGGTCCCACCGTATCCCTGACATAGCGTTTCAGTCGTTGCTCACTACTTGGAAAAACATAGCTGTTGGTTGTCGTTGGGGTGGTCTTCTGTGAAGCCTGTTCTCTTGGCCATGCGATGAGAATGCTCCGTCTCTCTATCGCCGGCGAAACGGAATGCGTCGACGGCTCTTCTGACTCCACCCGCGGCAGCGGGTAGTCTGTTCTTTTTATCTGCTGACTCCGCAGAGAGATCAAAGGAGTAAGCATGAGTAGAAGTAGACCAGTTGTGCTCAAGTTGATGATTTCATTAGCCGCTTTCATTGCTCTCCGTCCTCCTTAGTTGAGATCACAAATTACCGCCTGTTCATTCCTCACGGTCAGGCTAACGCACCTTACCCAAGTCTCAAGCAACCCGCAATACGCGATTCAAGTACTTTGAGACGGAGTGGAGTGATGTCTCAGCAGATATGAAGTCGATCTAGTTGTCTAGTCGAAGCAGATGTAGAAGGATTTATTCGCGCCAAATGTCTCGGCGATGTTGGGGTAAAGTTGGATGACGTACGTGTCATTGTGCTTCTCAATCAATCCTTTATTAGTCTCACATCTGATTAACTCGAGACTTCTTCCTGCGCCGTTCATTGTGGTGAGAGTTCGACAACCAATTGAGGTGCCTTAATCTTCTCGCGGCCGATGAATTTTAGTTTCTTAATCTCTTTCCTGCCGGTTTCAGCGTCTTCCAAAGTCAGCTTTCCATGCTGCTTTGTTAAACTCGATTCGATGGCGATACGAAAGTAATACGTCTCTCCTGCACCCATATCGATAACAAAGCTTCGTTTCTTATCGGTCATGTGGACCATGTGTGGCCCCGCCGGAAGTTTGAGTGCAAAGTAGCGCCCGTTGTCCA
>JBKPAL010000103.1:0-12276 GCA_046726395.1 Acidobacteriota bacterium | reverse complement strand
ACCGACTATTGGTCGTGGAACAAACGATTGTCCTCCCAGTAAGCCATCGCCATCTTCAGCCAGGTCATCCAGTCTCCTTGCAGCATCGGCAAAGTCTGGTTGAACACTGACAACCTCTCGAAGTAATTCAGCGGCTCGCGTGCGATTGCCATTCTGCAGCTCACCCAACGCACGATTATATTTTTGTCCTAGCTCTGCCGCGGTGCGAACACACTCGGTATCCACAAACGCCGCATCTAACGAAGTGATCTCATCCAGGGCCTTGAGAGCCTGGTAGTACTTCTTCTCGGCGCAGAACGCCTGAGATTGCTCATAGAGAACTCTTATCTTTTCTTGCTTCTCACAAATCGAGAGACGTTGTGATGCGTCTTGATAATCAGGAACCAGCATCAACGCGCCGCGAAACGCCTTAGCCGCATCGGCCCAATTCTTGGCGGCCATCGCTCGCTCGCCTTCTTTATATCGCTTCGCAGCTTTTGCTCGCAGCGACTCTCCAGAGTCGGACTCTGGCCGTGATGGTCGCGGCGGTGGTTCTGGCGATGGTCCGGGGGCGGCTGTGCCCTCAAACTGAAACAGCTTTCCATCCGGGACCTGCATATAAAGAATTGGCGTAGCCCACTCCAGACTGTCCCGATCTGATAGGAAGATCTTTCTACGCGCCTCGGTTAGGGCAGCGTCAACCGGCATGTTCAGCGCGAGGGAAGTATAGAAGGTCTCAGCGATCTCCTGTGCTGCATGATCGCTGATCTCAAACTGCATAGCGATGACTGCCGGAATTCCTGAACGGACCAAGCCTGCAGCCATGCTCGAGAATGGTTGCCCCTCATCACCTTGCGTGCCGAGACACGAGTTCAGCACCACTAGCCGCAGCCGTGATTTTCCCTGGACCAACACTCTGAGCCGTTCGCTGTCGATCCGAACAGCCATCCCATCGGAATCTTCCATGATGAGAACGCCTTCACTGTTCTTCTCATCGAACGCGCCGTGTCCGATGTAGTGGAGAATGTGCGTCCTGTTTGGCAGCAGCGCATCGATCATTCGCTCCCACGTGTCTGGTCCTTCAATGTAGGTGACGTTAACGAGGCCTTGGGCTGTAAGCGGCTGCAGCGCTGCATTAATTCTTTGTTTCTCTGCTTCAGTATCGAGTGGCGGTACATCCTTTGGGCTAGCAATCACTACGAGCACGCGCAGTGGATGTTCTGCTTTGAGCGGGGCCACACGGGCGCCGCCTTTTATGTACCGCACGACCGGGCTACGGGGATTGAGAGCAAGAAACTCGTCCTGCAAGTAAAGGAACTCCCAGGGCAGGTCACCGAGCGATGGATCGAGTGAGAGTCGCCAGCGAATCCCTTTGCCCTGCTGGTCTGCTTGCCCTTGGCATTTGTAATAGAACTCTCTGACTGGCCCAGTGATAGCTTGCTCAAACAAACTGGCGCCGACCTCTTTCATTTTCTTGACTTCGGGAGCACTGGAACTACGCGTTTTTGCAGAAGATCTCAACGCCACCTTAGTCAGGGTGGCGCCGATTAAGGCCCGCTTGTCCTCATTGAAAGGATTGGTGAAGGTTACTTCGGCTTGGCCGGATGCCGATTCGGCGCGCAGGAGGTATTCATCGCCTCCGGTTTTTCTGACTGTGATCTCGAAATCGAGGTAGTCCACTTCGTCGCTCATATGGCTGGCTCCTTCGTGGGTAAGGACTTCGCTGAGGTGACGAAATTGTAGGGGTGTACCTGTTAAAAAAGCAATGATTTCAAATTGGCGATATGGCGCTCGATGAATGAAGCAATTGAAAAGCGCAGTTGGGAAGGGGGCAAGCGATGGATGAAATGGTCAACCTTGAGAAGCGCAGTTGTGAAGGGGGCAGTGATATATCAAGTCAACGTTGAAAAAGCGCAGTTGGGAAGGGGGCAGTCGGTAGATTCAACCACCGCTAGATTCAAGGCGCCCCCGCTCGAGTTTCGTAAGCTTCATCATTGAACAATTAGACAACTCAAGGAATTTAGCAGTCACAAGTAACAATGATCGAGATTGGCATTCAACCTTGAGCGGGGGCGCCTTGAATCTAGCCCACCTTGAATCTACCGACTGCCCCCTTCCCAACTGCGCTGTTCAGACTTGAATATACCGACTGCGCCCTTCCCAACTGCGCTGTTCAATATAGGTTCTTATATCGACCGCCTGCCCTTCCTGACTGCGCAATTCTGCACAGCAAACAACCCGAAGTCTTGGCGACTCCGGGTTGTTTTGGATCAGCCCGCGGGGAGTTCCCCAACTTTCCGCTTGCTGACAACTCAATCGAGTGCCTGGTTCAGCATCGGATTTAAAGCGATCGTCTCCATCTTCTTCTTTGTACGAGCAAACTCACGGGCAACTTGTTGCTCAGTCTTGGATCTCGGTGCCGCGTATCCTACGGATTCACTGCCCATCCACGCTTGTGCGAAGAAGTACCGATTGCCGTAAAGACGAAACACGATTCTTTCGCGCTGATTTTTATCACTCGCGATGCTCGTTTGGACCACCGCGCTTGCGTGACTATTGCGATTTCTGAGCCTGAGCACTTTTTGATCAGTGCGAGGTGTTAGACACTCAATCTCATATGTCCCCGCAGGTAGTGTCCGGCTCGCTACGTTGAATTCGAATGGGATATGAGCCACCAGTCGCGCGTTGCCATTTGTTTGGGCGTTAGCTGCGAAAGCAAATAAGGCGACGACAATCCAGACAGCGACAATAGAAATAATCTGCTTTTTCATACTGGACCTCCTTCAACACGTTGGCATCTCATTACGAATGCCTTTCACTTACTAACGCGGACGGTGCCGGAAAACTCCCTCACGGCTACGCCAACCGTGTAGAATCAAATCACGAACCCAAACGTTCTGCGGTCATCTGAACCTTCGTGAGCTTCGGGCATGCAAGATCCTGAGGGGATTACCCAACTGCTAATTCGCTGGAAAGGCGGTGATCAAGCCGCGCTCGAACGGCTAATGCCGCTTGTCTACAGTGAGCTGCGACGGTTAGCAGCAAACTATTTGCGACGCGAACGTGAGGGTCATACGCTGCAGCCCACCGCTTTGGTAAATGAGGCTTATCTAAAGCTGGTCGATCAAAGAAATCCTAAATGGCAGAACCGTGCCCATTTTTATGGAATTGCTGCTCAGGTAATGCGTCGCATCCTGGTGGATCACGCGAGAATGCGGGACGCTGAAAAGAGAGGCGGAGCGAACCAGCAAAGGCTCTCGATTACCAGCGCTGAAGCGATATCGACTAAGCCCGATTTTGATGTGCTGGCCCTGCACGAAGCGCTCGAAGAACTAACCGCAATGGATCCGCAGCAGGGAAAAATTGTTGAGTTGAAGTTCTTCGGAGGACTCTCAATCGAAGAGGTGGCGGAAGTCCTCGGAATCGGGCACGCTACTGTCGAGCGTGACTGGAAGATGGCGCGTGCATGGCTACGGCGAAAGTTGGAGTAGCCACTTGAGGGATTTGTCCCCACCACGCCGCGTACAAATCAGGAGCCCAGAGTCGAAGAACATGACCCCCGAAGAATGGCAACAGGTAAAGGATCTGTTTCATGCGGCCCTACAGCGCGAGCCATCAGAACGTGCCAATTTTCTGGACCAGGCATGCAGTGGGCACTCAGACCTGCGACATGAATTAGAGTCGCTGCTTGAGTCTTACGAAAGGTCTGGAGAGTTCATCGACGGGCCGGCCTATCAAGCTGCGAGCGGATGGCTTCCTCAGCTTCAGGCTCTGAAAGTGAATGACAAGATAGGACGCTATGAAATCCTTGCCATCCTCGGCCGTGGCGGTATGGGTGAAGTCTATCTAGCGCGTGATGTCACTCTGGGTCGCAAGGTAGCCCTCAAGTTACTTCCCGGTCTGTTCACTCGCAATTCGGATCGCCTACGCCGGTTTGAGCAGGAAGCGCGGACTGTGTCTGCTCTGAATCACCCCAATATTCTTACAATCCATGAAATTGGAGAAGCCAACGATCGACGATTCTTTGCGACCGAGTTTGTAGATGGACTCACTCTTCGTCAGCGCATTTCAGCTGGTCCACTCAAACCTGTCGAAGCACTCAACATCGCCGAGCAGATTGCCTCAGCACTCGCCGCTGCACATTCAGCTGGAATCGTCCATCGCGACATCAAGCCAGAGAACATCATGTTGCGACATGATGGGTTCATCAAACTCCTTGATTTTGGTTTGGCCAAACTGACTGAAGCGCGCATCGAACCCGAAGCAACAACAGCAGCAAAGGTTCATACGAGCGAAGGCGTAGTGATGGGCACAGTCAGTTACATGTCGCCAGAGCAAGCTCGTGGTCTTCCCGTCGACGTACGCACTGACATTTGGAGCCTGGGAGTGGTTCTTTATGAAATGCTTCGCGGTCAAGCTCCCTTTGCTGGTCAGACCTCTAGTGATGTGCTCGCTAATGTCTTGCAACGTGAGCCGGCGTCTCTTAGGCAAACTTCCAAGGACATTCCTGAGGCGCTTGACTGGATCGTTAGTAAGGCGCTTATCAAAGATCGAGACGAGCGTTATCAAACTGCCAGAGAAATGTTGACCGATTTGCGCCGGCTCAAGCGACGGCTTGAAATGGCGGCTGAGCTGGATAACACAGCTTCCGCCGACATTGGACCAGTTATTGAGACGGATCGTGACAAGCCCGAGTTCACGACTACCGCCACTGAACCGAAGACTACGACTGAGAACGATCCAGCGCTTCAACGATTCGCAGCGAGCAGTTCTTTCAGATTGGTAGCGCTTGGTACTTTGCTTTTGCTGACCGGTTTAGCGGTGTACCTCGTTGTCGCCAGGAACAGATCAGCTTCAGTATCAATTTCAATACCGTCTTCAGAACCCGGGGCACTAAAGACCACTCAAATTACAGCTTGGTCAGGGCTGGATATTTTTCCCTCTCTTTCGCCTGACGGTAATTCTATTGCTTACAGTTCAGACCAAAGCGGATCTTTCGAAATCTATGTAAAGCAACTCACGCCGGGTGGTCGTGTGATTCAGCTGACGAACGATGGCCGTCAGAACTTTGAACCAGCGTGGTCACCCGATGGAAAGCTCATCGCTTATCACTCAAAGGGATTGCGTGGAATTTGGGTAGTAGCGGCCCTTGGTGGAACCGCAAAACAGATCGCAGATTTCGGGTCCTTCCCTGCCTGGTCGCCAGATGGATCTCAAATCGCATTGCAATCAGCGACAATCGGTGATGACTTGGGCGCGATTGCATCAGGCGCTCTTCTGCCGTCCACCATCTGGATTGTTTCGGCCGACGGTAGTCAGCGAAAACAGATTACCAATGTGGGAGTTCCCGCAGGCGGACATGGAGCGCCCTGCTGGTCACCGGATGGGAAGCGAATCGCCTTTGGATCGTACGACCCGGCAGCGTCTGAGGTCTGGTCCGTCTCACCTCAGGGAGAAACTCCAAAACGCCTCGCGAGGGGAGTCGATCCGGTCTACTCGCCGGACGGCCGCAGTATTTACTTTGTCACGTTCGGCACTAATTTGAACCTTGGTATTTCCAAGATCGACATTTCACCGGAAGGTGATCCAATCGGCGAGCCTGTGCTCATCGCAAACACAGGAACTTCGCGCGTCAAACGCCTCACAATGTCAGCAGACGGAAAGAGGATTGGCTACGGAGCGCTTGGGATCAAGAGTAATCTTTGGTCGGTACCCATATTGTCGGCGACTGGCGAAGCTGCTTCCGCATCCACTGCGTTGACTCAAGACACAAGTTATCGTAACTCTCACCCGAACTTCTCTCCTGACGGGAAGACAATTGCCTTTCAAGTAAATCGTGTGGGTGCCAGCCAGGACATCTGGTTGCTCAATGCCGATGGGACCAACCTCACACAGCTGACGAGCGATCCGGCATTCGACGAGCGACCAACCTGGTTTCCCGACGGACAGCACATAGCCTTTCTCTCCCGACGACAGGCCCAGTCGAAGTTGTGGTCCATCGATCGCACAACCGGAAGAGAACGGGTTGTGTTCGACGTAGGCCAGGACATGACGTTCCCACAAGTTTCTCCGGATGGAAAACGGGTAATCTTTAATTCAAAGAAGAGCGGAACAACAAACATCTGGGTGGTTGCGATAGAGGGCGGACAGTCTAAACAGTTGACCTTTGATCAGGAGACGATGGGTTTTGGTTGTTGGTCGCCAGATAGCAAGTGGATTGCGTTCGAGATTAAGCGAGGAGACGACTCGCACATCGGAATTATGACTAGCAACGGCGGAGAAGCGGTTCAACTCACGTCAGGTCGCGAGCAGGCGTGGCCACACAGTTTCTCTCCCGATGGCGACAAGATCGCCTTTGCCGGATTCCGGGATGGAGTTTGGAATATCTGGTGGGTATCTCGTACAACTAAACAGGAAAGGCAGATTACGCATCATACGAAGCTAAATGCATTCGTAAGGTATCCGGCATGGTCGCCGCTTGGGAATCAGATCGTCTATGAGTATGCGGAGCAGACCGGGAATATCTGGATGATTGACTTAAAGGATTAAGCAACTAGCGCTCAGCGAAGGACGATAAGAATGACCCGCGAAACCTGGCAACAGGTTAAGGAGATATTTCAAGCAGCTCTCGAGCAGCCACCTGCCGAGCGCGACCTGTTTCTTTCTGAAGCGTGTTCGGGAAACGACAGTTTGCGTGCAGAAGTGCAGTCATTGATTGCTTCGCATGAAAAGAGCGGCAGCTTTCTGGATGGGGCTGCGTATGAAGTTGCGGCCGATGTGCTAACCGACACACAATCAGCGCTCAATATGCATAGCGGTCAAACGTTCAACTCTTATCGAATACTGTCCGTGTTAGGACGCGGTGGCATGGGCGAAGTCTATCTCGCTGAAGACACCAGGCTTGGAAGAAAGGTTGCGCTTAAGTTCCTTCCTGCAAGTCATAACTATGATTCCGATCGACTGCGCAGATTTGAGCGCGAGGCTCGCGCCGCTTCAGCACTCAACCATCCACACATCTTGACCATTTACGAGATCGGTTTTTTCGATGGTCGCCAGTTCATTTCTACTGAATACATAGACGGCGAGACTCTGCGAGATCGGCAGCGGCGCTCTCCCTTGAAACTCAGTGAAGTGTTGGAACTGGCAGCACAAGTGACCTCAGCTTTGGCTGCCGCTCATCAAGCCGGCATCGTTCACCGTGACATCAAGCCGGAAAACATCATGCTAAGGCGCGACGGCTACGTAAAGGTTGTCGACTTTGGTCTCGCGAAGCTGACTGAAACGGTTGAAAGTTCCGCAGACACTTCCATCCCTACTCGCCTAAAACTTGATACCGACACGGGTGTGGTGATGGGTACGACGGCGTACATGTCTCCAGAGCAAGCTCGAGGACTTACGCTAGATGCGCGCAGCGATATCTGGAGTCTCGGAGTTGTCTTGTACGAGCTCGTGTCCGGTGTGATGCCGTTTAAGGGAGACACACCAAGCGATCTCATCGTTAGCATTCTTGAAAGAGATCCGTCCCCTATCGCCTCGACGTCGGTGGTGCCCTCCGAATTGGACTGGATTATCCGCAAGGCGCTCCGCAAGGATCGTGAAGAACGTTATCAAACTGCTCGTGAACTGCTCGGAGATTTGCGGCGAGTAAAGCAGCAGGTCGAGTTTGCAGAGTCGGAGCGTAGTGCTCCGGCAAATGTATCGGCGAGCAGTACTGAATCGCGGGATCGCCAACTGACTGAGTCGGTGAAGCACGACAGATCGACGCTTGCTGACCATTACCGTTCGACGAATGAGACTCACGTTACAAATGCGGCGCGTAGTCTAAATCCGCGTGTGACGATTCCAATAGCTCTGTTGAGCCTGCTGCTAGTTGCGGGACTCGTTGCTACTTACTGGTACTTATCGGTCAAGCCGCCATCGGGTGTTTTTCGATCGATGACCATCACTCGACTGACTAATTCAGGAAAAGCGATTGATGCGACGTTATCACCAGACGGCAAGTACCTTGTGTACGTATTGAGCGATGCCGGGAAGCAGAGTCTTTGGATCAGACAGGTAAGTACAGCAAACGATAAACAGATTATCGAGCCAGCGCCGATCGGCTTTTTTGGAATGACGTTCTCACCAGACGGCAACGATATTTATTACGCGATCAAGGCGAACTTGGACCAGGGAACGCTTTATCGGATTCCGACCCTCGGCGGCACTGCAGTTAAGATTCTGGAAAAGATCGACGGACCCGTTAGTTTCTCGCCTGATGGAAAACAGTTAGTGCTAGTCAGAGGCAACTATCCCAATCAAGGCGAGAGTGCACTGGTAATTGCCAACGTCGACGGTAGCAACGAAAGGATTCTCACAAAGCGTCAACATCCTGAGTTCTTGGCGCCACTCTTCTTCACCGGACCATCCTGGTCTCCTGATGGAAAGCTCATTGCAGCTTCGGTAGCTCGGTTGGGAGAGGCATGTCACGTCCTAACCTTCGCTGTCGGAGATGGAAGAGTGACGGATCTAACTCCCGCGCCTTTCGCGTTCGCCGCGCGAGTTCAATGGCTACCCGACATGAGCGGTCTGCTTGTTGTCGCCGGCGAAGGTGTCGGCACGGCAGGCGTTTGGTTCGTTGGCTATCCAAGTGGCGAGAGGCGCAGAATCACCAATGATCTTGGTATCTATCGTGCGATCGGATTAGCTGCTGACGGGAGCAAGTTCAGCACAGTCCAAGCCAGTGGCCTGGTCAACATTTGGATGGCCCCGGATGGGGATGCTCGCAAGGCCTATTCGTTGTCGACGGGTAACGTTGGATTCTATGGAACGGGTGGCAACAGTGTCTCGTGGACGCCCGATGGACGATTAGCGTTCGTATCAAACGAAAGCGGAAACGTTGACATTTGGATCATGGACGCTAACGGGGAAAACCGGCGGCAACTCACTGCAAATGGCAGCATCAACACGAGTCCTGTCGTCTCAAACGACGGACGTTTCATCGTGTTCCAATCAGGAAAAGCCGGTACAGTCAATATTTGGCGGATGGATATTGATGGGACCAACGCGAAACGCTTGACAAACGGGCTCGCTGACCGATTGCCAGCGCTCTCCCAGGATGACAAATGGGTCTATTACAGTTCGCTGATTGCTGGAAAACCTACATTGTTGAAAGTCAGTTCAGATGGTGGTGGGACTCCAACTCCGGTAACTGATCATGTTGCTGTCGGTCCTTCTGTCTCGCCCGATGGCAAACAGATCTCATTCCTGTTTCCTGACTCTAAGGATGCACTGGCGCCGCCCAACCGAATTGCCGTCTTGACGATCGATAGCGAGCAAATACAGACATTTCCGTTTCAGCCGAGCGGAACGATAACCCCTTATGCGCGATGGGCTCTTGATGGGCGATCAATCTTGTACACCGTGACCATCAACAATGTGACCAATGTCTGGAGTCAACCACTCGATGGTGGTGCGGCAAAGCAAGTAACGGACTTCAAGGATAGTTTGATAACTGGCTTCGCGTGGTCTAGAGATGGAAAGATGCTGGCGACGACACGAGGGGTGTTGCTAAGAGACGCCGTGCTCATTAGCGATGTTAGGTAGCGCTTGTTGGAGGGTCAAAGCGAGAAATGGGCTAAACATTGAGAAGCGCAGTTGGGAAGGGGGCAGTCGGTAGCATTAGCTTCTTTAGGTTCAAGGCCCGCTCAATGTTGAATGGCAATCTCGATCAGCTTCCTGCCATTCCTTGAGCTGAGTGATGGATTTGATGATGAAGCGTATGAAAGTTGAGCGGGGGCGCCTTGAATTTTTCGAAACCAGAATCTACCGACTGCCCCCTTCCCAACTGCGCTTCTCAAAGTTGAGTCATTCACTGCTTGCCGCCTTCCCAGCTGCGCAGTTCTGCTGACTTAATTTTTTCGAGCGCGAATTAGCTCGTAATAAGCCGTTACTTCACTCTTTGCTCGATCTTCGCTCCAGCCCAAATACTTTCTTGCAATCCTCGCTGCTGCTTCAAGCGCGTTTGTGCCGCAACTTGAATTCAGCCCAACCATCGTCCGTCGTAGCAGACAGTCACTTAACGTTCGGGCCAGTTCATTCTCAAACGAAAAAACCACTTCAGCAGCCAGTCCTCCGCTTTCGTCATCAATAACCTCTCTTAACGATTCATCGTTCTTCAACAACTCCACAACTTCACTTGCCCGTGTTCCATAGATACGTAACAGCCGATTGCTGACGGTAGTCGGCAACCCCACTGCGCGACGGAAATCTTCCGAAAAATGCTCGAACGAATCACAGAATGCGCCCGGCAATTGCACCTTTGCCGTGTCAAGCCGGGCCTCACGACGTCCAAGCTTGCGCATGACTAGGTCAACCGTTTCCTCGGCCAACTGCCGATAAGTCGTTAGCTTGCCTCCAACAATGGAAAGAAAACCGCCCACGCTTGGATGCTCGCGAACAAAGTGCCTGCGCGTGATTGCGCTCTCCGAACGGTTATCAGTAAACGCCAGGGGCCGTACGCCGGAATAAGAGTACTTGATCGAATTCACTGTCAGTTGAGCTTGAGGGAAATATCGGTTGGCCTCCTTCAGTAAATAACTTCTCTCATTCTCATCAATCTCAATCGCGTTCAGATCTCCTTCAAAACGAGTATCAGTTGTTCCAATCAGATAAAGTCCGTTCCAGGGAATGATGAATAGTGGTCGTTGGTCAGCGTGCGCCTCAATGTAAACCGCGGTTCGCGGTGCACCGGCAAAAGGACCAACAATGATATGACTCCCTTTCGTTCCACCGATCAATCGCTGCGAATTCTGGTGTGCGATCCCAACTACTTCATCGACCCATGGGCCAGCGGCGTTGATGACAATTGACGCGCGGGTGCTCCGCTGCTGACCGGTTATAAGATCACTGTATTGAATTCCGCGTACCGCGCCTTCCTCGATCGTGAATGCGTCGACGCGATTATAGGTGTGAATTGACGCGCCGTGCTCGACCGCCGAAAGGACATTCTCCAATACCAGTCGCTCAGCAAACTCAACCTGGGCATCGAAGTACAGTGCGGCGCCGAGCAGGCTATTCGAATTCAAACCTGGCGCTTCTTTCAAGGTGTCATCCGGAGTAAGCATTCGATGGCGTGGCAGCGACTTGTTTACTGACAGCGCATCGTAAGCCATCATACCCGCGCGAATCGCCAACCGACCCCGCTGTTGGTTTTCGTAGATCGGCACAATTAGCGGAAGCGGTCTGACAAGATGAGGAGCGACGCGAAGCAGTGTTTCACGTTCGCGAAGCGATTCACGAACTAGTCCCACTTCACCGTGCTCTAGGTAACGTAAACCGCCGTGGATCAGCCTGGTTGAGACGCTGCTGGTACCGCCGCCGATGTCACCTTTGTCGAGTAATACGACATTCAAGCCACGCATAGCTGCGTCACGAGCGATCCCAGCGCCGTTGATGCCGGCTCCAATGACGATCAGATCGAAGTTGTCAGACATATTGCAGTGCGGTCACCCTTTTGGAGTGCGGTGGCAAGCGGTAGCGCGACACCGCTTTAATGGGTTGAGTGCTACCACAACGTTGAACCGATCCAATGCGGTGGCAAGCGGTAGCGCGACACCGCTTAATGGGTTGAGTGCTAGCACAACGTTGAACCGATCCAAAGCGGTGTCGCGCTACCGCTTGCCACCGCACTCCAAAGTCATACCAAATAGTGCCGGGCTTGCACCATCTCGCATAAGAGAATCCTCATTGATAATTCTCAAGAGACGAGTTGTCACCGAATCATCTGTCATCTCACTCGAAGAATTTTCCTCAAGAGAATTTCTTGGTCCATGTCGGGCATAGGCTTTGCTCCCCGCGTGCGCAGCAAAAGGCCACAGATTTCGACAGACAAGTGATGCCTGCCTAACTGGCCTAAGCACTCGCCGGTGCAGCTATATGTGTTCTCCATCATCCCGGCGATTCAGTACGGCTAGATACGAACTTGAAAAGGAGCGTGGCCATGCGTTCTTCCCGACGTCTATACCTGATCCTTATCTCCTTCATCACGATATTGTCACTGAGCCCGGTGGCGCGCGCGACTGATGACGACGATGCAGAAGAATACGACGTCAACTCGCGCGTCATTCGTATCAGCATGCTTGAGGGCAATGTCAGTCTCAAGCGTACCGGCAACATCGATTGGGAACGAGCTCGTTTGAATTTTCCCCTGGTGGAAGGCGATACGATCGCTACCGACGACGATTCACGAGCCGAAATACAGATCGATGGGCGCAACTTTGTACGTCTCGATACCAATGCTCTCCTTCGCATTGTGAG
>JBKPAL010000102.1:0-18670 GCA_046726395.1 Acidobacteriota bacterium | reverse complement strand
TTCCGACAGCGTTGATGTTTTTCAGCGTTGGTGTAGAGAGCGGTCACTTCCTATTCATCGGCGCAGTGCTGTCATTGATCGGGCTCGTGCGCCGCATCCACATTTCATTTCCGCGCTGGACAGAACTCGTGCCGCCCTACGGCATTGGCGGTGTTGCGATGTTCTGGTTTATCCAACGCACGCTTTCCTTTCTTTCATGAAAGCTACACGTTGCCAGCAGAGCACATTTTCGAGCGCACAAGCTACGCGGCCGAGACTCGCCAAACGCGTACAATCCACGTCTGATCTACTCGACGCCGCTCTCAAATTGATAAGGCTGCTCGACACGCCTGACGAAATCCAGTTTCTTGCCCCGCTGATTATTCGTGAAATTATTTATCGGCTTTTAAAAAGGCGAGCAAGGCGCGCGGCTGAGCCATCTGGCTGGTTTCCGAAGGAGACACTCGCCGCATTTCCAGGGCACGAACAGCTCCGCGAAAACCTGGACCAACCCTTGAAGATTGAAAATATGGCGCGGGATCTTGGTATGAGTGTTTCCGGCTTTCATTATCACTTCAAGTTGGTAACAGCGATGAGTCCGGTGCAGTTTCAGAAACAAATACGTCTACAGGAAGCGCGCCGCATGATGCTCGGACGAAAATCTGGACGTAGCCAGCGCCAGTGTCCGCGTCGGTTATGAAGACCGCCTGCTCCCCACGATAGTTGGGTGATTGGAGACGAAGTTTACGTTTCCCTCCATTTCTTAGGCACGGATCAATATGCGAAATAATGCGTAGGAAGGAGTAATAAAAGACGTGTTGAAGATGGAAGTTAGAGAACTTACGATGCGCTTAGAATAAGTCGGCGGATGACGACAGCAGTCAGTGTTCATTTGGTTTTTGACTCGTGTGCTTGAGGATCCAATCAGAAACGGTATCCAAGGCCACGGGGGATATTGTCTCCTCAATCTGCTCGTATTCAGAGATGGCTCCGGTAGGTGCAGTTTGAAAGAGATGATTGAGGTTTGGCAGCATAAGTACTGTGTAGTCCTTATTTCCTCCCGCTTCTAACGCGTGGCGGATTACATCCAGGTTCTCTTTAGCGGGAATTTGAATATCTTTTTCACCGTTGACCGCGAGGACTGGACATTTCACGTTCATTAAGGCCGTCCGCGGGTCATACATCAAGTAGAACCGAAACCAGGGCGACAGAAACAGCGGGAGCTGGCCCTCGATTGCGGCAGCAACAGTTTCCGCTGTCTTCCTTTTTGACTCAGGAGCCTCAGCCTTGATCCTACTAGCAATGTCGCGAAAGATCTCAGCCTCCTTGCGAATTCTTGTCTCTGCCACGTCGCGATCCTTCTCCTGTTTGATGATGGCAAAGATTCGTTCCTGGACCGCGCGATTTTGCGCGATCACTTCAGCACTCATCCATACATCCTCGAGTTCAACGCCACCTGGTCCAACAACAACCTGATCACCTTTCAGGCCTGGACCAGCCATCATTACCACGAAGGCAACATCACTGGACCTTGCCGCAGCTATGGACGCGATCAGCCCACCTTCGCAATGACCCAGTAAACCTATTTCTCCTTGAGCAATCTCCTTACGCGTTTTCAGATATTCGACACCGGCAAGCGCGTCAAATGCGAAGTCTTCCGATGTTGCCTCGCTGAAGTTTCCTGTGGACTTGCCTACGCCGCGATCATCTGCACGTAGGACTGCCATTCCCAGCCTGGTCAGATGATGAGCTAACACACGAAACGGCTTATGGCCGAATATAGTTTCGTCACGATCCTGTGGTCCTGATCCTGTGCTCAGCACTACGGCGGGAAATGGTCCTTTGGAAAAAGGCAGACTAAGAGTGCCGGCAAGTCGCACACCGTCTTTCTCGTTCTGGAAAACCACTTCTTCCTCATAGTAGGGATATGGTGGCTGTGGCTCTTGCGATCTCCGATCCTTTACTGCAGCAGCATCAGCGGTCGAGAGTTTTATGATGACAAGGGCAATCGCAACAAGGGTCTTATTAAAGCTCGACATACTGACTCCCCTTCAACTCTTGATCCTGCCTGCACTGTACCCTCCTGAAATCGTCTCCACACCAATGAAAACAGTCCTCAGAAGGATTTATTAACGGTGACCTGTCCTTTATTAAATTTCAGTGTTCGACGTTCTCACCTTCCAAGCAGCACCTGTGTAATAAAACTGCTTCTGAGATCGATCGATAGGTTTTGCTCAGGATCTTCATCGGTCTATTTCACATCTTGTAGCCGGATGAGTACGTTTAGCACCTCTCGTAACTCGTTTCTAAAAACGATGATGAGAACTGAAATAAGAATGACTTGCAGCACTCCCAAAATAAGACCTGTCTGGCCCCATTCTCGCCGGTGCTTGAGTGCTGGAGGCGGCTCGGACTTGAGGGCCAATCTCCCAAAGATAATTGCCAGAATAGCCTTTTCCATTCCGAGGAAATTGACGAAGCTGGCGATCCCCAGGATTAGCGCAATGGTCGCATAAGCATACTTCTGACCAAGTACGACATTGGCGCGGTCTTGCTGTTCGTCACCACTCATAAAGTTGTCTCTCCTTCGAGCCTAAGCTCGGAATTTATTTTGAATGGGTTTGCCCTGAGATAACTGAAGACACCGATCACAAGGACTATTGGAACCAGCCTGGACCAGAGACTCGGAGTGGCTTGCACAGTCACCAATAAGATCTTGTAGGCGAACAGTGGTATTCCGAAGAGAAGCAACACTCGCCAGCGGAATGGCCGTTCACTTCCAGCTGTAGCCTGGATTCGCTCGTTAATCAGGGGCCAAAGATCTGTTTCCGACCTAAGACGCTTCTGTGAACTGAACAACGTATTAGTAGAGAGCAGCTGTCCAATTTCTTCGCGGCAGCGCTCACAATTGAAGAGATGCGTTTCGATCTCCTCAGTGCGGAGCTGGCCCTCTTCACCATCAGCTAACGCCATGGCGGCAACCTGTACGCTTTCGCAATTGATGTCAGTCATGAATGGATCTCTGAGACCTCTTCAATGATGGCGAAACTAACCTTTCACGCAGCCTTTTGCGCGCGTGATATAACCGGCTCATGACAGTTCCTTTAGGGATCTCCAACCGTTCAGCTAACTCGTCATATGACAGTCCGTCCAAGTGCTTCAGAGTCACCAGCTCGCGTTCAGCGCGCGACAATTCGAGCAGTGCCTGTTCGAGTGAGACCCGATCTTCCTGAGACACGTCGCTGACAGGCGCAAGAATCAACACGTCTTCAAGGCCAAGCCCAACGTTCTTATTGCGGGTTGCCACCAACTTGAAGCATCGATTCCGAAGAATCGTGTAGAACCAAGGGTAAAACTGCCGCGAGGTATCGAATCTGCTGAGCGCTTGATAGGCGTCAAAAAAAGCGTCCTGAACTGCATCGAGGGCATCCTCTCGATCGGCGAGAATCGCCGCGGCATGTCCGATTGCTTCGGCCTGGTACCGCTGCACAATGTGGCGGAAGGCATCCTTATCACCTGCCCTGCACCGTTTGATGGCAACTGCGTCGTCCATCTTCCTCGCACCTAATGTATCCCGATGGCGAGAGAAATATTCAAAACATTCTGCATCGAGGCAGTGCTCTCTCGACGCAGACGAGTGCTGATAACTCCGATGACATCTGAGAGCCCAGCATCGAGATGACGGGGCAGTAAGGAAGTGTGGAAATGTCTGTCAAGAGATCGCAAGGAAAGCAATTTGTTCCGTTTATACCTCGTTGTGGCTCGCGTTGCGCGAACATTCTTGCCGTCAAGATCGTTTAGACCAATGTTCAATCGAAGTAAGAAAGATGTACCCCGGAGAACCGGAAACACATACGAAAGAATGCAATCGTGCCGATGGCAACGGCCAAGTTCGGCCTATCGATGGCATCACACACGAATCGGAGCCGACGAGTGTCCGTAAAGAACTCAAGACATCTGTCCGTAAGGATCTCAACAGGCTCAAACTGTCCGCTTTGACGTTAACCGAAACACTACACACTCCTCATTCCAGAACTCCGGCTCACACTCATGACAAGGCGACCATTTGTTTGACCATATCCGGTCAGGGACTCGAGATCATTGACGGCGCTCGCATCATCTCGCGGCCCGGCGGCGTGATCACGCGGGCTCCAAGAAAAATACATTCCGACGAGTACGGCGTTGTTCCGCACCGGTCTCTCATGATCGAGGTGGAGGATAAATGGTTCGAGACCTGCAGGGACTGCTTAAGAGTGTTTGAAGGCTATAGGCATTTTCCGGACGGCCCGGTGTCTGCGCTGATGTTGCGAATCTATCGCGAATCAAGAATCAGAGACAGCGTCGCGCCAATTATCGTCGAAGGATTAATGCTGGAAATACTCGGCCACGCGTCGCGTTCATTGATCAAGCCGCCTGTTCGACCGCCCGGCTGGTTAATGCAAGCACGGGATCTGCTGCATGGGCGGTTCAACGACTCTCTTAACCTGCTTGAGATCGCGCACATCGTAGGAGTGCATCCGACACATCTAGCGCGTACCTTCAAGAAACACTATCGGACAACGGTGGGAGAGTACCTCCGCCAGCTCCGCCTCGACTGGGCCACGCACCAATTGTCTGAAACCGAAGCTTCGATTGCAGAGATTGCTTCGGCGGCCGGATTCTATGACCAGAGCCACTTCAGCCATTTGTTCAAGCAGCATACCGGCTTCACTCCGGCTGAATTCAGAGCTTTCCGAAAGGCAACTATTAAAAGCTAGCCACGTACAAGACTGCTACGCTCTTCCAATAATCCTGAACGCCATTCAGTTATCAATTACGCATTAACGATTGGTTTGAGGGGGTAAGTCATGTCTCTCTGGACCATTAGCGTAATCTGTCTCTTGTTTCTACTGACGATTCATTCCCAAGCTCAACCCGCAAACAGCGATAGCAGAACGCCGGCGATTGAGGAGTTCACCGGACCTTCCGCGGACCTCCCACAACAGCCGGTTTTCGCAAAAAAGGATTGGGATCTCAATCAAGCATACTCTGATGTCTTCAAGATTCTCAGCAATCAGAACGCGTGTAGTAGTTTTTATGGTGGGCCACGTTCGGCGACCACAGTACTTAACAGTTTTTTCAGGCTGGTAAAGTCCGAGCCGCTTCTTCGAGAGGTGTCATTTCGAATGGGCGGAAAACTAACTTTCGTTCGCAACCCTCGCGCACGCGTGTTCTATCGACTGTTTGACAAGACGATGGTGAACAGTGACGGTGCGTTCTATCAACGTCGGGATACGATGCGCAAATTTCCCTCGAACGTTGGGAGCTTTGGCCCGGGAACCCGGCCCGCACGCGCCTTAATTCTGCTGCATGAACTGGGGCATTTGATTCAGGGAGAGAATGGCACCTGGCTCATACCGGACGACGGTTATAATGAACCCCAAAGCACAGCGAACACGTTACACGTTCAGCAGCTGTGTCGTGAGGAATTGGAGGAACTGAAGTAGCAGCAATCGTTATATTGCTCTCTTGACCGTGAAGATTAGTTCCGCGAAGGGAGTCGCTAGCTCAGTTCAGGACCAAGAATCACGTCGAATACCGAGGTGTTATTACCCGGCGCGATGCAGACAAGAACTATTTGTCACGTAGCCAATGCTGTGTACGGCCCAGGAGGGGAAAAGCCGATGAATCCGCGTACCTTCAACTTTCCTCAGGCAAACAACCGCCAACAGTACCTTTACCTGAACGGTTCTAATTAACTTTAGCCCTACTGAAAAGCAGTTTTGCTTCTCGTTTGGACTCTCGGAGGATCTCGTGCTCATTAAGAGTAAGAAGTTCACGATCGCGCATGAGGATTTTGCCATCAATGATGACCGTCTCGACATCTGAAGCTTCGCATGCGTAGACCAGCGCGGATATCACGTCAATTGGTCTCGGGCTCAAGTGAGGCGACTCCAAGTTAACGAGAATCACGTCTGCTCGCTTACCAACTTCAAGACTGCCGATCTCCGAATCGAGACCTATCGCTCGCGCACCGTTGATCGTAGCCATCTCAAGAACGGTACTGGCGGGAAGTACTTCTGGTCCGTGCACTACTTTTTGAAGCAAAGCTGCGGTGCGCATCTCTGTAAACATGTCGAGTCGGTTGTTACAAGCCGCACCGTCGGCGCCGAGCGAAACGCTTACCGACTGATCAAGCATTTCCTTCACGTGAGCGATACCGGAAGCAAGTTTTAGATTCGACGACGGACAATGGACGACATTCGTTCGCGTCCTCGCCAGGATTTCCATCTCATCGTTGTTAACGTGTACGCAGTGGGCCAGCGCCACGTGTCCACCTGTCAGACCGAGCGAATCGAGGTAAGAAATGTTACGCATTCCCGTCTCGTCCTCGACCATCTTGCACTCTGTAAGATTTTCGGAAGCGTGCGTGTGAATCATCACACCGCGTTCGTGTGCGAGTTGAGCCACTTCTGAAAGTAGTTCACGAGTGCAACTCACCGCAAACCGTGGCGCAAAGCAGTAACGTATTCGTCCATCCTCAGAACCGTGCCAATCTTCAAGCAGTGCGAGTGATTGTTGAATCGAGTCATCCTTGTGCTCGTGAAGCCCAGAGGGTAATTCGTCGCCCTTATCCATCATGCATTTGCCAACCGTGGCCCGAAAACCAGTCTCCTGAACTACCTTAAAAACTTCTTCTGTGTGATTGACTGTCTCCATTGTCAACGCGCAAGTAGTCCCACCCTTGATCAATTCGGCCACGCCGAGTTGCGCTGAGGCACGTACGGATTCGGCAGAGTGCGCCGCTTCCATCGGCCAGACGCGTTGTTTCAACCAATCAATCAATGCGAGGTCATCTGCAGCGCCCCTAAAAATTGTTTGGCATAAGTGCAAGTGTGTTTGTACAAAGCCTGGGAGCACTGCACAACCATGAGCATCAATAACAATGTCAGCTGTACGCGTAACACGTCCAATTGCCGCAATTCGACCCTGATCAATTAAAAGATCTCCTACTTGAATAGGGAGATTCGGGGTCAAAGGAACGAGGGTACCGTTCTTGATCAAGATTGATCGATGCATGTAACGAAGGAGTGTCGAAGCAACACAACGTTATTACAAGGTTAACGTAAGTTAGCTTCAACCTGCCAGAGCCTGACCGTTTGTTCTAATGCAACGCGGGCTTAGCCAGCGGCAGCCATCACGCGGGCAATAAGTCTAATCGAGGTTCAAGGGAGGTTCATCATGTCTAAGGTAACACTACAGCTCTGCGTAATTTGTTTAGGATTGCTATTGTCCGCAACAGCGATTAATGCAAGTTACCGCGTGGACGCTGCTCCAGGATCCGCGCAGCAGTCAGAACAGGCAAAACCAGACACTGTGACAATTAACGGAACGGTGGGCAGTGTATCTGAGTCAACGCTTACAATTGTTGATTCACAGAAGAAGGAACACACCGTTGCCATCGGTGCTGACACGAAGGTTATGAAAGGGGGGAAAGCGGGAGCTCTTGCCGACATAAAGGCCAACGATAGAGTGATGGTTGAGGCCAAAAAGGGCGAGGGAGACGCTTGGACCGCTGTTAGCATCTTGATCAAGTAGCCGATCCGCTTAAAACGGCTAATTAGAGGAGTGAGCCCCGAGTCACTCCTCTATTCTTTTGTCATCGACCAGCCGCTGGCTTACCTGCGGCCGCAGAGGCTTCGGTCGCTTCAGACGCAGCAGCTTTTACTGGTAGACCAAGTTTGACCTTCACTTCATTCTCAATCTTTCGTAGTACTTCAGGGTTGTCTCTTAGAGCCTGCTTGGCATTCTCGCGTCCTTGTCCTAAACGCTCTCCTTTGTAAGAAAACCACGCACCGCTTTTTTCGATCACGCGATGTGTTGCGGCTAAGTCGAGAACATCACCTTCGCGAGAGATGCCTTCGCCGTACATGATGTCGAACTCGCATTCGCGGAACGGCGGCGCCACTTTGTTCTTCGCAACTTTTACTTTGGTTCGATTACCAACGACGCGGTCACCATCCTTAATGGCTCCGATGCGCCGGATATCCAATCGAACCGATGAATAGAACTTTAACGCGCGACCACCGGTAGTCGTTTCCGGATTGCCAAACATCACACCGATCTTCTCGCGGATCTGATTGATAAAAATGAAACAGGTGTTTGACTGAGAAACGATGGCCGTGAGTTTTCGAAGTGCCTGTGACATAAGCCGAGCCTGCAAACCAGGAAGCGAATCACCCATTTCCCCATCCAGCTCGGCGCGCGGGACGAGCGCAGCAACAGAGTCGACGACAATCACATCAACTCCATTGGAGCGCACCAGCGCCTCAGCAATCTCAAGCGCCTGTTCACCGGAATCAGGTTGGGAGATCAGCAACTGGTCGATATCAACTCCCAGCTTCCCGGCATAATCCGCGTCCATGGCGTGTTCAGCGTCAATGTAAGCTGCAACGCCGCCTGCCCTTTGTGCTTCCGCCACGATATGCAGCGCCAATGTAGTTTTACCGGAGCTTTCTGGCCCATAAATCTCAACAATGCGGCCCCGCGGTACGCCACCGACTCCGACCGCAATGTCCAAACTCAGTGAGGTGGTGGAGATTGCCGGCACATCTGAGACATCGCGCTCACCAAGTCTCATAATCGAGCCTTTGCCAAACTTCTTTTCAATATTTGAGAGCGCGGCCTCGATCGCTTTTCCGCGGTCAACACTCATTCTGTCGTCAGCCATGACATACATCTCTTTCTTCCGCTCCTTTTCTTGCCAAGTAAGTATGGACCCTCGCCGTAGTCACGAGGCGCTGAGCATACCACACCTAACGCAAGAATGGAACAGTGTTTCATACCTGCAACGGCGTTAATTTCTGAGGGTAAGAATAATGATTGCAAAGTCGCGCGCAACGGCAGCCCTCTCTGCGCTTCTGGATAGTGAGGCTGCGCGCGATCACCGGTTCTTCAACTTTCGCCTTTTCCAGTTAATAACTCCTCGACCGAGTGGCCGGTCCGCTGTTCAACCTGCTCGTACAACGAAGGTACGCCTCCTGACGACTCGTCACGTGCTATTCGTTCAACACGCCACATTGGAAAGAACAGATCATTCAAACCAAGAAATTGTTCGTCATGCAACAACGAACGTACCCAATCATCAAAAGCGTTTAGGTCGAGGCCGCGCAAGAATACTCCAGCGTTATTGATCTCGTCGAGTACACCCCAGCATTTTTCTCTCGGACTGTGAAGAACGACAATGATTGGCCGGCCGCGTTGCAGTCCCGCGTTGCTCATTTAGTTTAGCCCTGCTTTCTAAATTATCAGTTTCACGTAGCAATCACACAACCGAAGCAATACAACACCAACTCAAGAATCGATGCCAGTAGTCTTGCTTAGCAAACCTAAACGCTTTCCATTGTCGGCAAGAGCTTGCGACTGAAATCGCCTACACGCTGCACCAGATCCGCCGAACCCGCGCATCGTTCGATCTCAGCAACTATGGCAGAGCCCACCACGGCGGCATCTGCGTAATGCCAAGTATCGGCAACTTGAGTCGAATCCGAGATGCCGAAACCGACTGCGATTGGCAGTGTTGAGTACTGACGCACACGTTCTACAAGCCTTTCTGCGTCGGAACTCAGCTCTTTCCGAACTCCGGTCACTCCCGGCCTTGAGACGGCGTAAATGAAACCGGTGGCATGCTTTGCGATTAACTGAAGCCGTTCATCACTTGTTGTTGGAGCCACGAGAAAAATGAGATCTAGTTCTTGCTTCTTCAGTCTCTTGGCAAGTTGACGGCACTCCTCCGGTGGCAAATCGGTTACGAGTATGCCGTCAACTCCGGCAGCTTTGGCGTCTTGAGCTAACTGTTCCACTCCGTACTGCAGCAATGGGTTGTAATAACTGAAGAGCACAACCGGAACTGATAAGCGCGACTGTCTTAGTGCTTCCAGCGCTTGGTGAACGCCGACACCATTTTGTAGCGCCCGCTCGGAGGCTCGCTGTATCACTGGACCATCTGCTACTGGATCACTAAAAGGTATTCCGAGCTCAATCAATGTGGCACCTGCGGATGCGAGCTCCGTCAGAAGTTTTGGTGTGGTCTCTAGATCAGGATCACCAGCAGTGAGAAATGGGATAAATCCTTTCCGGTTTTTTGATTTTAGCTGAGCGAAAGTGTCAGCGATGCGACTCATTTGTGGTGGGCTTCCCAGTGCGATTCTCACCGAGCCAGAATTTCTCGAACCGTATTGACGTCTTTATCACCGCGTCCCGAAAGATTGACTAATAGAATGTCGCCTGAGTTCATCTCTTTCGCCTTCTTAATTGCGTAAGCAACTGCATGGGCCGACTCGAGGGCCGGTATGATTCCCTCGAGCTTCCCCAACAATTGAAACGCTTCAAGTGCTTCGCTATCCGACGCTGTCACGTACTTCACTCGACCTGCATCATGAAGGAAAGCATGTTCGGGCCCAACAGAAGGGTAGTCGAGTCCGGCTGAAACAGAATGAGTGGCTGCAATTTGACCCTGCTCAGTTTGCAGAACATAGCTCAGAGTGCCTTGCAACACTCCTGGTCGCCCTCCACCTTGTCCATTGAAGCGCGCGGCGTGTTGACCGAGACTACTTCCGCAACCTCCAGCTTCAACGCCAATCATCTCTACATCTTCGTCTTCAAGAAACGGATGAAACAATCCGATAGAGTTCGAGCCGCCACCGACGCAAGCAACCAAGGTGTCAGGCAAACGTCCTATCTGCTCCAGACACTGAGTGCGAGTCTCATCACCTATGACGCTCTGAAAATCTCGAACCATTAACGGATACGGATGTGGACCCAACGCACTGCCTAACAGATAGTGAGTGTCATTGACGTTCGTAACCCAATCTCGCAGCGCCTCGTTGATTGCGTCTTTCAGCGTTTGGGAGCCCGCCGTCACTTCTCGAACCTCTGCGCCCAGCAACTCCATGCGGAATACATTCAACTCCTGTCGTCGCATGTCCGCCGAGCCCATGTAGACCACGCATTCGAATCCAAACAATGCGCAGACCGTCGCAGTCGCAACACCATGCTGGCCCGCGCCAGTCTCGGCAATTATGCGGCGTTTGCCCATGCGCTGTGCCAAGAGCACTTGGCCAAGAGCATTGTTGATTTTGTGGGCGCCGGTGTGCGTCAGATCTTCGCGCTTGAGAAAAATGCGAGCTTTGCCCGCGTAAGCCGAGAGTCTTTTGGCTTCGAACAGAGGAGTTGGACGGCCAGCGTAGTCACGTTGCAGCTCACTGAGTTGTTGTTGGAAGATGCTGTCCTCTTGAGCTTCCGCGTAAGCGGCCGTCAACTCGATGAGAGGAGACATCAAGGTCTCGGGCACAAAGCGTCCGCCATAAGCTCCCCAATGTCCAAGCAGGTCTGGTTGTGATTCTTTTGGGTTCATGTAATCCGAATGAACCTAAACGCCCGGAAGTTTCTCTTGCACGAGAGGAGCGACTGCTACTCGATTGCGCCCCTCGTTTTTTGCGACATAGAGAGCTCTATCACTTGCAGTGTAGAGCGTCCGTTCCGAATTAGCGTGCTCCGGACAAGCTGCCACGCCCACGCTTACACTAACCTGCCCCACGCTGGGAACCGCTTGCTCAGCAAGAGCTAAGCGCAACCTCTCGGCAGCTAAGGAAGCCTTCTCTCCACTGACGTTCGCCAACAGTAAGGCGAACTCTTCGCCTCCCAAACGTGCAGCAGTGTCGTTGTCTCGAGAAACATCGGAAAGAACATTTGCGATATGACGAATCACTAGGTCACCGGCTGGATGGCCAAATTGATCGTTGATCGACTTCATGTAGTCAATGTCGAGCAGCAACAGCGCGCACGGTACACCGTACCTTCTCCACCTTTCAACCTCACGACTGAGAGCTGTTCTAAATCGCCGCCGATTTGCCAATCCAGTCAACGAGTCGAGGTCTGCTTCCGCACGTAGCCGTTCAAACGTCTGTTGCAAACCGATCAATTGAGTAGCGCGGACTGCCAACAAATCCGCTTCCTGTGGCAATTGAAAATAATCGAATGCGCCTAATTTAAATGCAGCCAAACGCTGTAGCGTTGTTGAGGGCTCACCGCCCACGATAATCAAAGGCAGACTTTCACCGGATTGAGCCAGCATTCGTGCCAACTCTCGAGCCGAAATTCCTTCTACGGCGGCATCGGCCACGACAAGTTGCGGACGAGTCCGCTGAAGCGAAACAAGTGCCGCCGGGGCCCGCGAAACTCCGACTACTTCAAGTCCCGCTGCCTCAAACAAGTCGCTCGGAAGCAATTGCGGATCGTCTGTAATCAACAGCACTCGACCGCGATCACGGGCAGGTGCAGACTTTGACTTCTTGGTTTTTGACATACGTTCCCCAAACCGAGGAGGAGCAGACTCGTTCGATATAAGCTTGGGAAGACGTGACTTCTTTGCGAGCTTAGTCGGGACGAAACAACAGCAGGATAACCCGTCAACCGTGAAGGTAGTCAACGTTTAACAACGGTGTCATGGGCAATGCGAATGAATGCTCTCACCCGATTGTGATCCTTCTTCCCGGGTGCCATTTCCAGTGAGGTGCAAACGTCGACCGCATAGGGACTTACTTCTGCAATCGCCTGCGCGACATTCTCCGGTGAGAGACCACCTGCGAGAAAAAGACGAGTCACCAAGTCTCTGGTTTTTCGTGCGGTGGACCAATCCATTACGTGACCGCTCCCACCGAACTTAACAGGATCATAGGTATCCAACATTACTGCTTGAACTTTGTAAGCGATCGCTGCTAGTGGTTCAAAATCAGAGGTGACGCGTAACGCCTTGATGACGAAATGATCGCTCAACTGTTCGCAATATTCCGGAGTTTCATCGCCGTGCAATTGGATAGCACCTACACCGGAGCGACTCACTATCTTGCGAACCTCGTCAGGCGACTCGTTCACAAAAACACCAACAGTCAGTACCCGCTTTGGCAACCCGTCAACAATCCTCCGCGCTTGATCGGGTTCAACGAAACGAGGGCTGTTGCCATAGAAATTGAATCCGAGGGCATCAGCACCCGCCTCGACTGAAGCGAGCGCATCGTCTTGATTTGTGATCCCGCAAATTTTTACGAGCGTCATGTGCTTACGGTATCTGCGATTAGCGAGTGAATCACGACTTCCGGTGCGTCACTCGTCATCAATGATTCGCCGATCAGAAAGGCGCGGTAACCCAATTTTCTTAACCTGAGTAAATCATCCTTTGACTTTAACCCGCTCTCGGATACTAGCAATGCACTTGACGGCGCGTACGTGGATAAACTCACTGAGGTTTCGAGTGAGACATCGAAAGTATTAAGGTCGCGGTTGTTAACGCCTATTAAGTTTGCCCCGGAGTCTGCGGCTCGCTTCATTTCACCTATCGAGTGCACCTCAACAAGCGCATCGAGACCCAGTTCTTCTTCTGCAATGCGCCTCAGACGTATCAATTCGTCGTCCTTTAACGCAGCCACGATCAATAGAACAGCAGCGGCGCCGAATGCTGCTGCTTCGTAAACTTGATATTCGTCAAGAATAAAATCTTTTCGAAGCACCGGAACAGCAACCGCATGCTTTACGGCGCGGAGATCTTCCAGTGAGCCACCGAAGTGCTCTTCTTCGGTTAGGACTGAAATTGCCGCGGCGCCTCCTCGTTCATATCGCCGCGCCATTTCCGCTGCTGAAGTGTCATCGCGAATTAATCCCTTTGAAGGAGAGCGTCGTTTGAATTCTGCGATGATCTTTATTCGATCTTCGTCGGTTAACGCTTTTGTCATCAAGTGAGCTTCAGCTTGAGCTCGATAGGCGAGTGATTGTTCACGCAGTCTGGCAAGAGGAAGTGTTTGGCGCGCCGCTTCGATCCCAGACCGGCGAGCGTCGATGATCTGTTGGAGTAGGCTTTTCAAGATGATCTTGGACCTAATCGATCCGCTACGCAAACTCTGTGAAAAGGACGAACACTGAAGGTGAAATTATCTTGAGCGGGGGTAAACCACCCTTCCTAACTTCGAGACTTTTAATCTCGAGTGCTTACATTGGGTACTGAAAGGCTTTCAGCAGCTACACCACATTCAAGCCTAAGAGTCTCGCGGTTGGGAAGGGCAGGTTCACCCCGTTCAAGAATCGACACACTCTTCTTCACGACATGTTTCCAGCTGCTGACATTTTAGTTCGTCGCTTCGATCAGTTGGTCTAGCTTCTTCTGAGCCGCGCCTGTGTCAATGCTCTTCTCCGCAATCTGAGTTGCCTGGACCAAGTCAGAAGCCAAGCCCCCAATCAATAGCGCGGCAGCAGCGTTCGCTAACACGAGTTGTCGCGCCTCATCTGTCCGAGCATTGCTCAGAACGCCTCGTATGATTCCAGCATTAACTTCAGCATCTCCATCACCCAAATGTTCAAGGCGACACTGTTCGAGTCCGAAATCCGCCGGGCTAATCGTAAACGACGTCACCGCTCCGTGTCTGACTTCCGCAACCACGGTTCTTCCTGCCAGCGTGATCTCATCCAACCCATCTTCACCATGGACCACCCACGCCCGCTCAGTACCCAACGCAGCGAGTGCATTCGCCAGTAATTCCACGAGCTCTCGTCGCCACACGCCGACAATTTGCATTGGAGCACCTGCTGGATTGCTCAATGGCCCAAGTAGATTGAACGTTGTGTGAATTCCTAATTCTCTACGAACGCTCGCCACTCGTGCCGTAGCCCCATGATAAAGCGGCGCGAACATGAAACAGATCCCTATCTGAGCGAGACACGTCGCACTCACCTCCGGCAGTGAGTTGATGTTGACACCCAGAGCAGTCAAAACATCTGCGCTACCAGATCTACTACTTGCTGCTCGATTGCCGTGTTTGGCTACAGGTAAACCGGCTCCCGCGATGACGAAAGCCGCCGCGGTAGAAACATTAAATGTCTTAGCAGCACTCGAGCCGGTTCCCGCGGTATCAATGAACCGATCATGCGCGCAATGCACACGAACCGCATGACTGCGAAGAGCTGAAGCCATCCCTGCAAGTTCTTCTACGGTTTCACCCTTCTGCGAAAGAGCAACCAATACCGCTGCAATTTGTGCGTCGGTTGACTCAGGGGCAATCAGCGCTTCAAGTAAATCACTTGCCTCCCGTTGATCCAGGTCCTCTCCCCGGAGCAAACGGTATAAGAATCGACGCAGTTGTTCGGTCATCTATGTAAGAACGACTTAAGGTAGGCCCAAATTTATTTAGAGCTTTAGAAAGTTGGCCAGCAGTTGTTTGCCCCCCGTTGTGAGGATTGACTCAGGATGAAACTGCACGCCTTCAACCTTCATTTGCCGATGTCGCAGACCCATTATGATTTCGTTGCTTGTGTAAGCCGAGATTTCAAGGCACTCAGGCAAAGTTTCTCGGTCCACCACCAAAGAATGATAACGGCCCCCCTGGAAATGATCGTCGAGGCCGCTAAAGATAGTTTTGCCGTCGTGGCAAATCTCCGATGACTTGCCGTGCATCAATTCAGGCGAACGCACTACTTTGCCGCCGAATGCCTGACCGATTGCTTGATGGCCCAAACAAACTCCGAGGATTGGAAGCCGTCCGGAGAAATGCTCGATCACGTTTAGCGAAATGCCCGCATCATCCGGAGTGCCGGGACCTGGAGAGATCAAAATCCTCGATGGCCTTAGGTCAGACTCAATTTGAGCGACACTGATTTCGTCGTTTCTCCTCACTTTGACCTCTTCGCCCAGCTCGCCAAGGTACTGGACCAGGTTGTAGGTGAACGAGTCGTAGTTGTCGATGACTAAAAGCATCTCAAATTTCAAATTTTAAATTTCAAATTTTAAATTTACTTGGTGCCACAAGGTGCAACAATGGCACGGTTAATCTTCACTGGCTTGTCGGGCTTCTCTCCAGCCGCCGGAGCGTGGTTGATGGCATCCACCACTTCCATGCCTTTTCGTACTCTGCCGAATGCGGCAAATTTTGCGTTCAGATGATTACCCTGGCCGACGAGAATGAAGAAATGCGTCGTAGCGCTGTTCGGCTCATCCGTCCGCGCCATTGAAACAATCCCACGTTCGTGTCTTACGAGCCCCGGCTCATCAGGAAGCTTCCGTCCCATTCGCTGCGCCAATTGTGCTCCCCACTTTTCACTCGTAGACAGATTCCCACCCTGAATAATGAAGTCCTTCACGACTCTACTGAACGTCGTCGTATCTAGTGCACCAGTCGCGGAGAGATTGAGAAAGTTCCTGACGGCTTCAGGCGCAGAGTCTGGCAGCATCTCGATCTCGATTGCGCCAGCTTGAGTTTCCAGAGTGACGCACTGACCGGCCATTTTTTCGACCGACGCGCCATCGTAAGGTTCTGCTTGGGTACTGATTACCTCGGCAGGACGAGCATTCGCTTTCTTCAGTTCAGCTGAATCGCCACTCTTTGTAGGCTCCTGACCTGTCGCAGAGATGACACTCAATGCGGACAAAAGAACAATTGCCAATCCGCAATTCGAAATTCGCAATTCTTATAATCCTCTTTGTGCCAGCTCAATCGCGCGAAACAGACCACGCGCTTTATTCACCGTCTCGACATATTCATGCTCCGGCAACGAATCAGCCACGATACCGGCGCCCGCCTGCACCGAAGCACGACCATTGCGCAGCACAATCGTTCGTATCGCAATGCACGAATCGAGATTGTGTGCGTAATCCATGTAAAGTACAGCCCCCGCGTAAACACCGCGCGCATCCGGTTCGAGCTCGCGAATGATCTCCATCGCACGAATCTTAGGAGCGCCGGTCACTGTTCCAGCAGGAAAGCACGCGGCAAGAGCATCGAACCGATCCAATCCATCGCGCAAGCGGGCGCGCAAACTCGTCACTAGATGCTGAACGTGTGAATAACGTTCTATGAACATGAGATCCTCTACCTTCACAGAACCGTAGTCAGCAACTCTCCCCAGATCATTCCGTCCAAGGTCGACAAGCATCATGTGCTCTGCGACCTCTTTTTCATCGGTCTTGAGATCCTCACCCAACATCCAGTCTTCCGTTTCCGTAGCACCTCGCTTCCTTGTGCCTGCGATCGGACGATAATCCAAGCGCTGTCCATGGCACCTCACGAGCATTTCCGGAGATGCGCCAATTATCGACTCATCACCATTACGCAGAAAGAACATGTAAGGAGATGGATTCACAGCACGCAGGGCGCGGTAAATAGAAAATGGATCTCCGGAGTACTTGGTCGAGAAGCGCTGAGACAGCACCGCCTGGTAACAATCGCCTGCGACTATGTATTCCTGAACTCTACGTACTGCACTTTCAAAACCATCTCGACTCCAGTTGGATTCCAATGGCTCAAGTTCCCCATTCTTTGCAGAACTCGTCGTGGTATCCAGGATCGATGTCGTCAGCAGCCTTTCCACCTCTGCGGTATGTTCGACGGCGTCGTCATACAGTCTTCGTAAGCGTTGATGGCTTCCCGCAGCCTCTTCCGTGAGCACAATGGAAACGATCTCCATGCGCTGTCGAACTTTGTCGAAGATAATGACGTTGCGAAAGAACATGAAAAATGAGGAACAAGCAGCATCAAGGGGCTGTGTTTCAGCACTGACCGAAGTCTCCTCATTCGGTTTCAATGACGGCTCAAACCACTCGGCCGCCTTGTAGCTGAGGTAGCCGACCGCGCCGCCGGCGAAAGGAGCGAGGCCAGCGCGTTGCGCAAGTACACGGTCTTTGAAGTACTCACGAATCCACTGTGTGGCTACGACCGGATGAACGTCGCTCTTTCCCTTTTCCTGAACAAACGTATAAGAGTCGAAACCGCGCACGATCAGCGCGGGATTAACGCCGAGAAATGAATAGCGCGCGATCCGTTCTCCTCCTTCGACTGATTCGAGCAGAAAAGCCTCGCGAGCATCACCGGCAATACGCATGAAGGTGCTGACCGGGGTTTGTAGATCAGCTAGTACTGAGCGGACGACCGGGACAACGTTGCCCTGCCGCGCTTCGTTTTCAAATTCTTCGAATGTTGCAGGTTGTAGTTCAAGCATGATGAGGCAAGATGGATGTCGACGGGATAGACCCCCACTAGCACTCTAACGCAGTCGCTCTTGAATTTTAAATTTTAAATTTGAAATTTAAAATTTTTCTGACCTCTGACTTCTGACCTCTGTTTCTACTGCCCGATCCCAGGGTCCGGTTCTACCACGACTTTCGTAGAGTACTCTTTGCCACCAATGTTCAGCTTAACAATATACGTACCAGGTTCGACGAGCGGACCCTGAGTGAAGAGTCCTCCAAATCCTCCGCCGCCGCCGCCAGCACCACCACCGCCACCAATTCCCTGCGGCAGATTTGCTGGACGCGGCGGAGGCTCTCCGCGCAGGTTCCACTGCACACGATTAATCCCGACCTCTTTTGTCCCTGTCAGACTGCGAACCACTTTCCCGGTGTAGTCGGAAATCGTGATCCTCCCGTCACCAGCCGGCGCACTCTTCAAGTAGTAAGTGATGGCCGTGCCGCTTGGAGGATTCAATCCGCGAAAAATTCGAGCTCCCGCCGCCGCGCGACTGTAGCGCACGTCGTTCAACCATTGTGTTCCTGGTCTTACATCGAACAGGTGGACGTCAGCATCAGTGACTTTTTGAGAGAGCAGTTGTAACGGTGTGATGTCATCGAGGATGAAGATACCGCGTCCGTGCGTGCCCACAACTAGATCGTTCT
>JBKPAL010000101.1:0-12773 GCA_046726395.1 Acidobacteriota bacterium | reverse complement strand
ATCGGACTGAGATTCACCCTTGCTTTATAAACGACTGAGCCTAGTACCACCAATATGGCAACGATAACAAGTACCAAAATAAGCACGCGAACTGACGTCCACCGTTCAACGGAATCCAAATCCCCGCTTTTGCTCCTGTGTTGGACCATGTGTTCGAAGGATTAGTATCCGACCGCCGGGCCGTCGCTACGCCGCGGATCCGTAGCCCCAAGTCGCACTGCACTCTTTGGTTCGATCATGATTCCTTCGGCATCGCCCAAATACCGCGGCTTCACGAGTTTGTGGCCACGCGCAATCAGAGCCTTCTGCGTGTCTCCAGAAAGGCCATACGGTTCGTAAACCAACTCATCCGGCAACCATTGATGATGAATTCGCGGTGCATCGATCGCTTGCTGAATATCCATTCCGTAATCGATTACATTCGTGATGACGCACAAGACAGTGTTGATGATCGTTGGTCCACCAGGGCTGCCGACCGTAAACCAGAAACTTCCATCCTTGTTCAAGACAAAAGTAGGAGTCATTGCCGATAAAGGCCTCTTGCGGGGAGCGACTGCGTTGCGCTCACCCTGGATCAAACCATAAAGATTCGGCGTACCCGGTTTTGCAGCGAAGTCGTCCATCTCATCATTCAAAAGTAAGCCTGTGCCTTTGGCGACGACTGCCGAGCCATACGAATTGTTCAGCGTGTAAGTGTTGGCGACCGCGTTGCCTTCTGAATCGACCACAGTGAAATGTGTTGTCTCTTCAGACTCATGTCCAACGGGTTTTCCTGCCTTTACCGTTTCGCTCGATGATGCTCGGTTGGTGTCGATCGTTTCGCGTAACTTCTCTGCATAAGCCTTATCGGTAAGCCCCGCAATCGGTACCTTTACAAAATCGGAGTCACCCATGTACTCAGCGCGATCGGCGAACGCTCGGCGCATTGATTCGGCCATCAAGTGATAACGATCTGAAGAAGCCCAATCCAGCTTCTTAAGATCGAATCCTTCGAGGATGTTCAGCATCTGGATCAGCACTGCCCCACCAGAGGAAGGAGGCGGCATAGAGATGATTTCGTATCCGCGATAGGTTCCTCGCAGTGGTTCGCGTTCTTTAGCTACGTACCCGCGCAAATCTTCCATCGTCATGAGGCCGTTGTTGCGCTTCATGTCCGCGACTATCAAGCGGGCTGTCTGTCCGGTGTAAAACTCATCTGGACCAGCTCTTTGGAGACGAGCAAACGTTGCTCCCAATTCAGGCTGGCGAAAGACCTCGCCGTCGTTATAGAAGTTGCCGTCTCTGAGATAGATGCGTCTTGTCTCGGGATATTGCGAAAGGTACTTCTCATTGCCTTTCAATCCGCGCGCGAGGCTGTGAGTAACGACGAATCCATTTGCAGCGAGACGTCGGGCCGGCTCAATCAATTGGGCCCAGGTTATCTTTCCTGAACCATACTTCTTCAGTGCCAACTCCATTCCCCGAACAGTGCCAGGCACACCGGCAGCCCTGTAACCGACGATTGATCCACCTTCTCCTTCAATCACATTGCCGTTCTTGTCGAGATATATATTTCTTGTCGCCGCTGCGGGAGCCATCTCGCGATAATCGATGGCCGTTGTCTTCCCATCTTTGAGTCGAATCATCATGAAGCCGCCGCCGCCCAAGTTTCCGGCAGCAGGGTGAGTCACGGTGAGTGCGAAGGCGACAGCAATCGCCGCATCGACTGCATTGCCGCCGCGCTTCATGATGTCGACACCTACTTTTGATGCGACTTCATTGGTTGAAGCGACGATTCCATGTTGTGCGCGAACAGGGTCGCGTGAAGCAGCTAAAGCTCCGGTCGTTGTTAATTGAAATGGAACAGCGCAGATGCTCAATAGGCTGAGCAGCACAACGATTGACAAAGTATTACGCAGCCTAATTCTCTTGGTGTTCATACTCTCTTTCAGCCTTTGTGTTTTCCTCACCAACGATCCACGAATTCACACGAAATAGCACTAACTCATTTCGTGATCGTTCGTGTGATTTCGTGGATCGTTGTTGCGTTGAACGTCACCTCAACGTGCACTTTTGCATCAACACTCGAATCGGCCGGGCGATAGCAGGTTATGCGGATCGAGTTGTTGCTTAACCCTTTGCATTAATTGCTCGCGCGATTTGAAGCTACCCCAACTATCAATACCGTTCTTGATCTCTTTCGGAGCAGTTTCTATAACGAGAGTTCCACCGAGCCACCCAGCCCATTCGCGGTTTTGCTTGAGCAGTTCCAGAACATTTGCATCGTTGTCCTGAAAGCCGCGCAACCGACCTTCAAATACGCTCGCTTGCCACATCGTGCTCTTATCAACGCTGGCGACGAGCTGCGACAGATTTGTCAACGCAACACGCGAGCGCCAGATGATCCTGTTTCGGCTTTGTAAAGGAATCTGAGCCAATACCGCCCACGCAGTTGCTTCATTATCTTCAACGGGTCCGGCATCGGTCGACCACTTCTTCAAGACCTTGGTAGCCCGTCTCACTTGGTCCTCGACAGCTTTTGTGGAACCCGCAAATCTCACCAGCAGCAAATGAGAAGTACCGTCGCTGAATTCTGCTTCACGCGCAAACTGTGGCGACAGCAACTCACCTGCGACCGGAAACAACCTCTCATCAAGTAACTTCTGCGCGCCGCTAATCAATGAATCAGGTGGGCCAAATGCCAGCAGTGTTCCGGTTGAAGCAGACAACGGCCTGAGCTTGAACGTGCACTCCACAATCACGCCGAGAGTTCCATAACTTCCAGTGAATAGTTTGCACAGATCATAGCCAGCAACGTTCTTTACAACTCGTCCTCCAGCTTTAACCAGTTGGCCGTCTGCTAAGACGATCTTCATTCCAATGGCGAATCGTCGCGGTGGCCCATAGCCATAAGTTTGCGCACCACCCACTCCCGTCGCAACAACCCCGCCGATAGTGGCTCGTCCATCGTTTGGCGGATCGATTGGTAACCACTGCCCTTGAGACCCAAGAGCGACGTTGAAATCGTCGAGCTTTACTCCAGCTTGAGCTGTGGCGATCAGGTCTGCGGGTTCATGTTCAACAATCCGGTTGAGCCGCCGTGTACTCAAGATGAGATCGGTTCGCGAAACTGGATTACCGGTATCAAGCCACGTCAAAGAACCAGCTGGCACAACATGCAAACGCTCGCTGGCGGAAAACTTCATGACCTCTACAACTTGCTCGAACGTTTCCGGTTCTACTGTAAGAGGAGAGCCTGAAACATGAGTTGGTCCAACGATCGCAGATAGGCGCAGTGCTAACTTGTGTGGCTCCCGTGCTATAGCCGTGCGGCCTACGGTCGCCACAGCGGGTTCATTGTGTTGTTTGGGAATGAAAGACCTCACGCCTTTGCCATTGTTTTGGGTTTCGATCAAGGAAGGTGAAACAGCTCGCGCCTCACCGCAACCGCGCAACATGGGAATGATCTTGCCGGGATTGCACATTCCAATCGGGTCAAATGCAGCTCTGACGCTAAGCATCGTATTCATGTCTGCTTCGGAGAAGATCAAAGGCAGATAATCGCGTTTGTCCAATCCGACACCATGTTCGCCGGTTATGCTGCCCCCGGCGCGTACACAAGTTTCCATTAGTTCGCGCCCAGCTTCCTTAACACGCCGGACTTGATCTTCAGAGCGCGAGTCGAAGCAGATAAAGGGATGCAGATTACCGTCGCCCGCATGAAACACGTTTGCCAATATCAGTCCGTACTTGTTTGCGATGCGATAGCTATCTCGCATCACTTCTGGTAATCGCGAGCGAGGAACAACAGTGTCTTGAATCATCGAGTCAGGAGAGATTCGTCCGATTGCTCCGAACGCTCCCTTGCGAGCAGCCCACAACTGTTTCCGTTCATTGTCGTCTCGCGCGAGCCTACAACTTCGAGCGCCGTGTCGGGCGCAGATGCTTTTGACGAGTTCGGCCTCGTCGTCAATTCCAGCTTCAAGTCCGTCCAACTCAATTAAGAGAGCAGCACCGGCGTCAGGTGGTAGACCCGCGGCAAACACGCTCGCCTCGATGGCCTTTATGATTTCACGGTCCATCATCTCTAACGCAGCGGGCATCACGCCGCCCGCGATGATCGCTGATACAGCCTGGCTGGCATCGTCTACTTCGGCGAATTCGGCGAGTAGGGTTCGGACTGCTGGTGGAAGTGGCGTGAGGCGCAACGTAGCTTCAGTCGCTATACCGAACGTTCCTTCAGAACCGATGAACACACCCAGCAGATCGTAGCCAGGTACTCCGGATTCACCGCTATGAAGAGTAACGATCTCACCGCTGGCTAAAACGACTCGCGCTGCGAGCACGTGATCGGTAGTCGTTCCATATTTCAGGCAATGAATGCCACCGGCGTTTTCCGCGATGTTTCCCCCAATGGTGCAAGTCGGTTGGCTTGACGGATCCGGTATGTAATGTAAGCCGAGGTGAGCAACTGCCCGCGACACATTAAGATTCACCACTCCGGTTTGGACCACCGCGAGGCGATTTGCAGCATCGACCTTTAATATGCGGCGCATCCGGGCGAGTTCGATCACTACGCCTCTATTCAAGGCCAATGCTCCGCCGGATAATCCGGTGCCGGCGCCCCGAGGAGTGAAGGGCACTCCAAGTCGTGTCATGAGTTTCATGACCTCGGCGACTTCATCGGTTGATTCCGGAAATACAACTGCACGCGGGAGGTACTTATGTTGAGGCAAGCCGTCGCACTCGTAGACCAGAAGCTCTTCCGGTTTAGCGAGAACTGCATCAGAGCCGACTATTGCACACAAGCTGTCTATGAGTTGATCCACTGTTTGTTAACCGCAATGGTGAGTGAAGCTCAATGATACACTACAGCGCTCGAACCGCAGACCAAGGGCGATCTTAATAGCGAGAACTAAAAAACTGGGAACGCGGGCGTCCTCGCCCGCCCTCACACTAACCGCTTGAACATGGCTAGAAGATTGCGGGCGAGGACGCCCGCGCTCCCAGACATCACCGGCTGAAGCCCCGGCGTGAATAGGCGATAGTCATCGATTATTTGAGGACAACCATTCAAACACATGAACAAACTCACCTCATCCTTAACTATCCTAATTCTTGGTTTGCTTAACATGAATAACACTACTTCGGCGCAGTCATCTCTCGTTCCTGATCTGATTATCTTCAACGCTACGGTGCGGACGATGGATCCAGCTCGTCCGGTGGCACAGGCCGTCGCGATTCTCGGAAACCGAATTGTCGCCGTCGGCCAAGACAACGAGATCAAGAAGTTAGCTGGACCAACCACACGCGTCATCGATGCGGAAAAGCGACTAGTGCTTCCTGGATTCAATGACGCACATGTGCACTTTATGAGCGGTGGGTTTCAGCTATCCAGTGTCGATCTGCGAGACGCCAACACACCTCAAGAATTTGCTACTCGAATCAAAGTGTTTGCGGAAAAGCTTCCGGCTGGAAGATGGATCACGGGTGGTGACTGGGACCATGAGCGATGGACAAACGCGCAGCTGCCGACCAAAGAGTTGATAGATTCAGTCACGCCGCAGACTCCTATCTTTGTGAGCAGACTCGACGGGCACATGGCTCTGGCAAACAGTATCGCGTTGAAGCTCGCAGGTGTGACTCGCGATACACCTGATCCGCCGGGCGGTCTGATTGTCCGCGACCCAAAAACAGGTGAGCCCACGGGCGTCTTGAAAGACTCGGCAATGAGCTACGTTTGGAAGGTTGTCCCGGAAGCGAGTTTTGAAGAGAAGCTCGCTGCCGCGCGAGCTGCTACCAATCACGCGGCGCAATTAGGAGTTACCAGTGTTCAAGATATGTCTGCGGGAAAAGATGTGGGCGTTTATCAGGCGTTGCTGGATCGCCAGGAACTCAAGACGCGCATCTACGCGGTCTCGCCGCTTCCGGCGTGGGAACGTCTGGCCCGTGCGGGAATACGTGCTCACTTCGGTGATGACATGTTGCGCATCGGCGGGCTGAAAGGATTTTCCGATGGTAGCTTGGGTTCAACCACAGCGTACTTCTATGAGCCATACTTGGATGCGCCTAACACGAGTGGTCTGCCCGGCGATGAGATGTTTCCGGAAGGGGCCATGCTGGGTAGAGTACGCGACGCCGATCGCGCTGGTCTTCAGGTGATGATTCATGCAATCGGCGATCGGGCCAACGATACGATCCTATCAATCTTCGATCAGGTTACGAAAGAGAATGGACCGCGCGATCGGCGTTTTCGAATCGAACATGCGCAGCATCTCCGGCGAGAGGACATCCCCAGATTCGGTCGTTTGAACGTAATAGCTTCGATGCAGCCTTACCATGCAATTGATGATGGACGATGGGCAGAGAAACGAATCGGAAAGGAACGAGCAAAGACGACTTACGCATTCCGGTCTTTGCTCGATTCCGGTGCAACGCTTGCTCTTGGCACAGACTGGACTGTGGCTCCGCTCAATCCCATTCTGACGATCTATGCGGCTGCCACGCGACGAACCTTGGACGGGAAGAATTCCAACGGCTGGATTCCGGAACAGAAGATTGCGGTTGAAGAAGCGGTACGGGCTTACACAGTAGGTTCTGCGTTCGCAGAGTTCACCGAAAACAGCAAGGGAACGATCGGCGTTGGAAAACTCGCTGATGTAGTAATCCTCTCGCGAGATATTTTTCAGATCAAACCGGAGGAGATTGAGAGCGTCAGAGTAGTAATGACGATTGTTGACGGCCGCATCGTATATGAAGCGAAGTAACACAGCATTCAGAGCCTGCTCTAATGTAGAGGGTATAGCGAGACTAAGCGGGGGTAATCCACCCTTCCCAACCTGGAGACTTCAGACTTGAGTGAACGATCGGTGCTTGAAAGGTTCTCAGCATCAAAGATAACAATCAAGTCTAAGAGTCTCGAAGTCGGGAAGGGTTTACCCCCGCTCAAGAATCGATAGGTTCGGTTTTAGACTGTTGGGGCGTTCGATCGTGTTACGGTGACGATTCTTCCTGGGCTGATGTCATTGGTAGGACAGCCGCAGTCTTCTCTCTTCTAACAATCAACCTGTATAGGAAGTAGATCGCCAGTCCTGCCGCTAATGCGATGGCTGCATCGCGCGCTTCCTTTAGCGAGCTGTTCGACACCAGCCAGATACACAACAATACTGCAAGCGCGCTAATCACAACTCCACCTGGTATCGACACGATCGCCGGAGGAGCGTCTTTACGCTTTCTCAAAACCGGCAACGCGAGGCAGGTGCCCGCATAAGCAAGCAGGCGAGCTATCGTACTAATCGTTAGCGCATAGATAAGCGAGCTCGAGAGCGTGAGGATCAACATCAGGGCTGCCGTAAGAAGAATCGCAATGTGCGGAGTGCGGAACCTGTGATGCACCGACGAAAGACTTCTGGGCAGTTCGCGATGAGTCGACATTGCAAACAGGATCCTGGGCGTTGTGAGAATGTTGACGTTTAAATTGCCGATCACAGAAGTGATTGCCCCAGCCGCAATTATCGAAGCTCCAATTGGACCTAAGAAGGTACTTGCTGCATCTGCCAGTGGCCTTTCAGTAGCCCCGAGATTTGGCAACGTGCCGATACTTACTGCCTGAATCAGCACGTAAACGACGGTGACAATCACGATGGCGATCAAGATTGCGATCGGCATCATTCGACGTGGATTCACTATCTCTCCCGCCGGCACGCTACCGTTTTCGAAGCCAGTGAATGCGTAGATTGACAGTAATACGGCGGTAGAGAATGAGGCGTACGAGGGCAAGGAACCAAGCGCCAAATTAGCAGGTTGCAAGAAGAACAAACCGGTCGCAATGAACAGAAACAGCGGTAGGAGTTTTGCGATAGTGAAGATGTTGCTGGTCTTTGCGGCGTCGCGCACTCCAATGTAGTTAATCGCAGTGAGTGCTAGCGTAATCGTTGTTATAACAATCGCCCGAGGCATTCCGGATGCTGCGGCAGGCCAAAAGAGACTTAAATATACGACCAGCAAGTTGGTGTTTGTAGCAAACGCAGTTATACGGGAGATCCAATTGGTCCAACCCACCTGAAATCCGATCGCCGGTCCGAAAGCTTGGCGGGCATAGAGATAAGGGCCACCCGTTGCCGTAAAGCGGCTACTAACCTCTGCAAAGCAAAGAATGATTAGCAGCACTACGACCGCACACACGACGAAAGCGAGTAGGCTATAACTGCCGATGAGACCGAATGCCTTCGCGGGAAGCACAAAGATTCCGGCGCCGATAATGCTGTTGATGACTATCCCAACGAGGTCCCACTGACGAATGCCACGGACCAAACCCTCTTCTGATACTTTTTCCATGTGGTGACTTATAATCCAGTAAATGGTTAATGGTAAATGATAAATCTCTATTGGGTGTCTCTTCGTGGGCGCCCTCGTTGCCACGAGTATCAAAAGAGGGACGCTCACTGAAAGACGCCCCCACAAAATAGGAGATGAAAATCTTTGAAAACCTTCGCAGCCCCAATTGTGTTTCTGTTACTAACTTGCCTTCTCGGTTTCGGTCAGAATCCAACACCCGCCCAACCAAGGACACTGCAATCAATCGTTGACGATGCGGCTAAAACAACACTGCAGAAATTCGCAGATAAGAAGTTGGAGGAGAAACAACTCTCGATCACTCTGATTGATCTGCGTGATCCTGCACATCCTGCCACTGCGAGCTTTCGCGGCAACGAGCGCATCTACCCTGCGAGCGTCGTCAAATTATTCTATTTGACCGCCGCGCATCGCTGGTTAGAAGACAAGAAGATTCAGGACACACCGGAGCTGCAGCGTGCGCTCAAAGATATGATTGTTGCCTCTTCAAACGAGGCGACACAGTACATCGTTGATGTTGTGACGCACACTACTAGCGGTTATGAGCTACCACCGCAGGAGATGGAAGACTGGCAATATAAGAGGAATGCTGTTAATCGCTACTTCACTTCGCTCGGCTATAGCAACATCAACGTCAATCAGAAAACTTTTTGCGAGGATGCATACGGTCGTGAAAGTGTCTCGCGCGGCCCTAAAGGTGAGAATCGCAACAAGCTGACAACGGATGCGACAGCGAGATTATTGATGGAGATCGTCACCGGTAAAGCGGTAACACCCGAACGCAGTGCGCAGATGATGGAACTTCTTAAACGAGATTATGCTCGAACCACGAGTGACACCGATGACCAGGGAACTGGATTTACGGGCCAGGCGCTTAAGGGAATTGATGGCGCACGGCTTTGGTCTAAAGCTGGCTGGACCAGTACCACGCGACATGATGCAGCCTACGTTGAACTTCCCAACGGTCTCAAGTTCATTCTCGTCATGTTTACGACGGAGCATGCGAACGAAAGGGAGATCATTCCGAGTGTGGCGCGCACAGTGATGGAAGGATTGAAGGACTTGAAGTAGGCGTGTGATGAGGTCGTCTTATGCGTGAAAAATCGAGTCAGTACCATCTCGCGGTAGCGGATGGATCAGATCATTGCCGATTGTCGATTGCCAATTGACGATTTCTCGTGGTTATCAAGTGCCGCGCCTGGTCGAGGTCGTGTCGAGTCTATTGAGTACCTCCAATCGGCAATTCGCAATCATCGGATCCATCCGCTACCGCGAGATGGCACTGACTTAACTAGAGGTGAGTCTTGAATTGGCTGCAGTGTCTTAATCAGTTCCTGGTCCTTTGCTCCCTGATGACAAACCACGCATGACTTAAGGCCTCGCTCCTCAAAATCCGAGACGAGTGCGTAAGTCAATCCTCGATCCGACCAGGTTATAACCTTGTAACCAAAGATGGAGTCGAAGTGGAATTTCAATCCCCTCGTAGCGATCACTTCTCCACCAATCGGCTGCGCAACCGCCGACGATGTGACGACCAGACTGATTGGTCGCTGATTCATCTGGTAGGCGACATAAGCTGCGTAATCGTTCTCATATCCAACAAGCCTCGCGCCCTCCAGCTTGTATAACTTTGGTTGGCCCGACTCTTCCGGGTAGTTTGGAAGCTTCACCGCAAACGGTACCTTACCGGCGAACCATGCTGAAATTTCAGATGGGAAGTTTGAAGCGACTTCCAGCGGCAGTTGCTTCTGCAGATAGCGACGATGAGAGTCGGCGGCCATTAAAGCGAATGAGGATGGACCGGTCGCTGGAGTAGTTTGCCAGATCGAGCGTGACTGCCACGTTACGACAAGAAGGCCAGCAGCGACTGCCAAGAGCAAAGCAAATTGCCATGCCGGCGCTGAACGTACGTATTGATTCCCATGGGCCAGAATGTTAGCGGAGGGCTGAGTGCCACCCGTCTGAAGTATGTTTTCAACTTTAGCCCGCAGTTGATCGGGCGCACGGTAATGCTGCCCAGCACTCTTCAGTGTTTCGAGAAACCGGCGTTCGGCGGCGACACGCTCGCTACAGTGTGCGCACGATTCGCAGTGAGATTCGATAAGCGAGACTTCATCACCCTGCAGCTCTCCGTCAAGCCAAAGGACAATTCGTGGCCACATCTGTTCGCAGGCCTTCATACCTTCACATTAAATCGCGCGGGCAACCGGAGTAGTTCGCAATCGGCTCAAGTAGCCCCGCAGCTTTTCTCTTGCTCGTCCAAGGCGCGACATCACCGTACCGGCAGGGCAACCAAGCATTCCTGCTATCTCCTGATAACTGAAGCCTTCGATATCTCGCAAAACGATGATCTCTCGATACCGTTCAGGCAGACGCTCGATCGCTTCACGCACCTCATTGCGCTCCAGCTTGCGCAAATAAACTACGTGAGGGTCTTCAGCAACTGAGTCGATCATTTGCGTCGGTGAAGTCTCCGCTTCGAGTTCAACGAAGCGAGGCCCAATCCTCGTATGCCGCTGCTGGTTCAGCCACACGTTGCGCATGATTACAAACAGCCATCCCTTTATGTTGCTGTCGGGAGTCACCTGGGCGAACGCTTTTACTGCGCGCAAGTAGGTCTCTTGCACGAGATCTTCAGCCTCGGTTTGTTTGTGAGTTAAGGTCATGGCAAACCCGTATAACGCATCGAGTTGCTCGAGCGCCGCTTGGTTAATGGCTGCAGTGCTATCGCCTGCTGTGCTCATTTGACTTGACCGGTTGAAAAGCGTGGCACTGATATTAACACTCAAGTCGAAAATATATTCCGCTTGCTAACCCCGATGTTATTTGCCGCGGAATAAAATCCACGCTCAAGTGTTATTCGAATTACAAGCTCTACGTGTTTTTCATTCGACTCAAGTCAGTACCGTCGCGAGGCGGAAAGGATCAATGCCAATCGCCAAATTCGATTGTCGATTACTAGTTCAGCGGAAGGCCAATTGGCAATCTGCAATTGACAGTCGGCAATGATTTGACCCAGGAGGGAAGCAATGCGATTCAGAATTCTGATTACACTAGCGCTAGGCTTAACAGTTGTGGCCACATTGTTGGTTACTCAGCACGCAGGGGCGCAGAAACAGGAACCACCTTCCTCATTCACGCCGGTAGTGGAGGAACCGTTCGACGTTGTGCGCGCTCGGGACAAGGCCAACAAGGCACGAGTAAACGCGGCAGCGCAAAGACTCCTGGAGCAGCGTTATGACTTGACGCGTCGGGTCGATGAGTCAGTGAAGATGACGCGTGGGAAGCCAATTCCAGTTGGACCGACGGCGAGATTGAAAGAGGGCGTAACCTGGGAAGCACTCGGTCGTATGTCACCCGACGAGATTCGCAGTCGAAACATCTTTCCGTATTTACCGCTGCCTCATCCCAATCATCCGGTCGGAGGAATGCTGTTTCCGCAGACGGAGATCAAGGCTCTGCCGCGACTCGAGAGATTTGATCTTGATTTCGATCTTCCGGATCACTTCCTCCCAGAGTTTCCGCCGGCGATATTTCTAACGTCTCGATCAGATCTCGGTGACGTTTCAAAGGGGCAGGTAGTTACCGTGAACAACTTCTATGAGTTGTTCAATGGCATTCTCAATCCCAAACAACTCGAAGGCTTTCGCTTGCTGGTCACCCAGTTTCCTCAGCAACAATTCAACGCAACCGGTGATCGCAAAACAGAGCGTGCAGATGGAATGATCGGCGTCACCTGTCTCGACTGTCACGTAAATGGTCACACATCGGGTGCGACACACTTGGTCGGCGATATTCGTCCTCAAGAGTTTCGGCGAAGAATCGAGACTCCATCGTTGCGTGGCGTAAACATACAGCGACTCTTTGGATCGCAGCGTGCGCTCAGATCAATTGAGGACTTCACCGAGTTTGAGCAGCGCGCGGCCTACTTCGACGGTGACCCGGTGATTGCAACGAAGAAGGGCGTGAATGTGCTCGACAGAGGAAGCCAAGTCCACTTCATGTCTGAAGTTCAGGAGTTGTTCGATTTTCCGCCCGCGCCGAAGTTGAATGTGCTGGGTCGGCTTGATCGGAGTAAGGCCTCGGAGAGTGAAGTCAGAGGTGAAGAGTTGTTCTTCGGCAAAGCGAACTGCAGCTCTTGTCACACGCCGCCGTACTACACAGACAATTTGATGCACAATCTCAAGGTCGAGAGGTTCTACACGCCGCGGATGGAAGGTGGCATGATGATAACGGCGCAAGGCCCAATCAAGACATTTCCGTTGCGCGGCATTAAAGAATCTCCGCCTTATTTACACGATGGTAGATTGCTGACGCTGGAGGACACGGTGGAGTTTTTCAATCTCGTGTTACAAACAAATCTCACCCCACAAGAGAAGAAGGACCTTGTAGCATTCATGCGCGCGTTGTGAGGTCTGCTGAGTTTTGCGCACTTCGCC
>JBKPAL010000100.1:0-3470 GCA_046726395.1 Acidobacteriota bacterium | reverse complement strand
CCGCTCGTGTAGTCGAGTGTGTCCATCGACAGGTTTGAGATCACAAAGAGATCGCTTTCCCAATTAACCCTAGCCAGAACATGCTCAAGAAGTTGAGGAAAGTTGTGAAGATCCTGGGGCGAGTCTGTAAGTATCAGGAATTTCGTTAGCGAGAGTTGACCCTCACCTAAAATTCGAAAGGCTGAAACCAACGCTTCCCTTCCATAACGCTCCCGCACAACTGCTGCACACAATGAATGGAAACCAGTTTCGCCATAGGTCCATAGATCACGCACACCCGGCATCACCAGAGGAAACAGTGGTGACAACAACTGCTGTAAATAGTCTCCGATGAAGAAATCTTCCTGACGAGGCTTTCCAACAACAGTAGCCGGGTAGATCGCATCTCTCCGATGGTAAACAGCATCGACATGGAACACCGGATATTCGTGCTGTAGTGAGTAGTAACCATAGTGATCGCCGAAGGGTCCTTCTGGTCTTCGCTCGCGAGGTGGTGCCGATCCTACGAGAGCAAACTCAGCATCAGCAGCAAGACGATGCCGGTTGGCGATTGGATCTTTAGTGACCTTCAATTTCGCGCCCTGTAGGAGTGAGGCCAACATCAGTTCCGGAACGTCTTCGGGAAGAGGGGCGATAGCAGCCAGCATAAGGGCGGGTGGACCACCGAGGAAAACCGTAACCGGAAGCGATCTGCCGAGTTCCTCTGCTTCTTTGTAGTGGAAGCCGCCGCCCTTTTGAATCTGCCAGTGCAAGCCGGTGGAACGATCGTTATAAACCTGCAGGCGATAGATACCCAGATTGTGTTTTCCTGTCTTCGGATTTTCTGTATAGACAAGCGGTAGAGTGATGAATGGCCCACCGTCCTCTTGCCACGTCGTTAGTACGGGTAATTCCGACAAGCGAGCTGGCGAGTCAACGACTTGGGTTACCGGTGTCCGGCTCGTCTTACGCGTTCCCAGTTTCAGCAAGTCAACAGCAAGAGAGCGGCGCTGCCAAAGTTCAGGGACTCGCGGTGGCAGCAAGGATTCCGCCACCTTAACTACTTCGCGGACGATTGCTTCTGGTTTTGGTCCGAATGCGAGTTCGATTCGGTCGGGCGTGCCGAACAAGTTGGTTACTACAGGATACTTGCTTCCTTTCACACGCGTGAAGAGCAAGGCTGGACCACCTTGGTCAATAACTCGGCGATGAACTTCAGCTACCTCGAGATAGGGATCTACTTCAGCTTCGACGGTAACGATTTGATTTTCTCTGGAAAGGAGATCCAGGAATGTCCGGAGGTTCGAGTGCATGCGTTGGTCGCTGGAGTATAACCCTGATCTGGCAACTTCCGGGTCTAATCTCAGCTCTGCCTAAAAAGTCCACTGGTGGTCTATTTCGGCTTTGCCGCCTGGTGTGAGGCGCGGGCTCTGCCCCGCCGGATTAGTGGCGGTTCCTTCGGGCTATGCCCCTGGTGCGGGCTCTGCCCTCTAACAAACTGGACGATTGCAAACACCTCGTGTGCTAAGAAATCCTTACTCCAAATATTATAGGGCGCAGCCCGAACCAGGGGCGAAGCCCAGATCACAATGGACGCTAACGGCGGGGCAGAGCCCGCGCCTCACACCTGGCGGCAAAGCCGAAACTCCGAAAGGCACTAACAAACCACGGAAACATCGGAGGTACGGAGAAGGCATGGTGAAGGTGGCAGTCGTCGAGCGGAAACTGATGGCTAATCTTCTTTGAGTAGGCAAGAACCTAAGGTGAGGATTTCTCGGCGGTGGTGACGACACGAGGGCGAGTTGGAGTCGAAGCATTACTAGATGCGGCAAGTCGCTTTTCGATCTGCTCAACTGCCGACTCGGCCGCAGCCGCAACGCCTGGAGCCAGAGAGTCTCTTAAAGGCTTAATCAGCTCCAAGCTTTCGTTGTCGCCGATGACGGTCAACACTTCGATGATGCCTGCAATCACCTTTGGTTTGCTGCGCTCGCGCGCCAAAAACTCGTGTAGTAATTCTGGTGAATCTATCTGTGAGAGATAACCGACCGCCTGTTCGTGACGATCTGAATCTAACTCGAGAACGACTTGATAAAGAGCCTCTGACTTACCGATGCGGTAAAGCGCCCAATCCAGCGCTAGACGAACCTGCTTGTCTTTCTCTTGCAGACGATAACCCTCGATCATCTTCTTCTGATCGACGGCTGCAAGCTTAGCCAAAGCCTCAGCTGCTTTCCGGCGCGTCGATGGATCTCGATCGCCTAAGCGAGTAGCGAGCAAGCGCGTGTCGGTGCGCGCGTCCACTGACTCGTCATCGGTTGTTACGGCCTGCGCCGACACCGTGTTCGCGACTCCTGCAACGAAAGCCACGGCTAGCATACAACGAAGACTAAACGCTCGTGAACGCATACCTTAAAGCCCTCCTAACGCTACTTGGCAGCTCCGACGGCAGCCTTTCTCAAACTCGCGCTGTTGAGATCGAGTTCGGATAACGTTATGACCTCAACGTCCGTGTAACGCTTCCGCAACTCTGGAAGAAACTCCTTCGCATTCCCGACTATGATAATGTTCGCCTTCTGCGAGTCGAGCCGTGCCGACGCAAAGCGCTGAACGTCAGCAGGAGTAATCGCCTGAACGTTACTTATGTAGCTGTTTATCTCGGCCAGATTCAACCCATACAAGGCCAAAGAAGCAATTTGTCCGACAAGACCTTCGGTAGTTTCCAACGCTCTACCGAAGCCACCGATCAATACTGCCTTACGAGGTGTCAGCTCAGCGTCTTTAATTGGCTCGGTTGAAAGTCGTCCCAACTCACTAACGAGCAAGGACGCTACTTCGGCGCCTGAGGGATTCTTCGTTTGTGCTGACGCCACAAATGGACCACTCTCTCGACGAGTGTCTAAAGAACTTCGGGCTCCGTAACTCAAGCCGCGCTTAATTCTGATCTCCTGGTTAAGACGACCGGAGTAACCAGACAGCATGGCGTTCGTAACGATGCCTCGAAAGTAATCCGGATCGCTGCGGCTAATGCCCGTCCGTGCCAGTACAACCGCCGCCTGTCCCGCGTCTGGCATGTCAACCACGACCACTCTCGGTTTCTCGCTCTTGTCCACCATCTTTCCCACCTGACCTCTGGCAGGAATGTCCGATGAGGGTTTGGTCCAATCGCCAAAAGTTTTGTCCGCCAGTTTGAAAGCGTCTTCAGCTTTGATGTCGCCACCCATGACTAGCACCGCGTTGTCCGGCCGGTAGAACTTCGAATGAAGACCGACAATATCGTCGCGTTTGATCTGCGCGATCGATTTAGTCGTGCCAGATAACGGATGACCATAAGCCGCGTCACCGAATACAACGCGAGCCGCCACGTAATTGGCTACGGATCCTGGTTCATTCATCGCGACGTTCAGGCTGTCGAGATACTGCTGTCGCAAACGCTCAATTTCTTCATTCTGGAAAACCGGATTGCGCACGAGGTCGGCGAGAATGCTCATCGC
>JBKPAL010000099.1:0-6119 GCA_046726395.1 Acidobacteriota bacterium | reverse complement strand
GCTTTGGATCGTGGCATGCTGAGTTTTCTCGACTGAATAACGCCTCGAGTGCCGCGGCTAAATCCAAAGCGGTGTCGCGCTGCGCTTGCCACCGCACTCCAAAGGTACAGCCTTCACGTAGTCGCGGCCGTGGTTTTATGTGCTGACTCGAGTTCGGCAATCAATTCTTCGAGAAGAGGAGCAGCGACATCAAGATCAATGTAGTTCTTGCCAAGCATTCTCAGAATGCGACGTTCTTTCGTTTCCCCTGTTACTTCCTTCAGCATAGCCCGGCAGAAAGCCCGAACGACCTTTGGATCAAACTGCTTTCCCGTGTTCTCTCTGAAGTCATCGATGACTTCATTGAGTGAGCGCCGCTTTCGATATGGTCGATCGGTCGTCATAGCATCGAACGCGTCGGCCAGCGAAACTATTTTGGCGCCCATCGGTATCTGTTCATCGGTGAGCCCGTCCGGGTAGCCACGGCCATCGAGACGTTCGTGGTGATATTTAGCCATCAACGGAATATCTGCGTAGGGATGATTGATGGGAGAGAGAATCTCGTAGCCAGCAGCCGGATGCCGGTTCAGTTCACTCGATTGTTTGGCGTCGATTCGGTATGGGGCATTGATGATGTCTCGCTCCACGACTAGCTTGCCCACGTCATGCAGATAACCGGCGATCTTAATTCCCTCCACTTCTGCTTCACTCCAGCCCATCTCTCTCGCTATCAATTCGCTGTACTTGCCAACTCGTTCCGAATGTCCCTGGGTGTACTTGTCTTTGATGTCAATCGCGGCTGCGAACGCTCGCACAGTGTCTGCATAGATTGCTCTTAGTTCTTCGTACAATCGCCCATTCTCTTCGGCCCGCTGTTCAATCTGTTCCAGCAGCCGATGAGAGTGAATGCCGACGCCGATGTGCCGGACCATTGCGCGAATGATATTCAGATCGTCTGGACCAAACCGATCGCCACTGGCTTTCTCACCTAGCAGTACTAGTCCGGTCAACTCGCCGTGAACGACCATTGGTGCCACGACTTCGATGTACAGTTGTCGCAACTCTTCGGAGTAACGCCCGAGGAAGGTTGAACACTTCCGCAGCGCGCTTTCATCGTTCAGCTGGACTGGACCACTATCGAGGAATGCCTGGCGATCGGTCGAATCGATCTGCAGATTCAGCTCAATGCTATCCTCAACACCCCATCGACAAACGCAGTTGCTCCGCTGCTGATCCGCCAAACATTCGATCACGGCTCCTCGTCTTAGAGCGAGCGTACCTAGCAAAAGATGAAGCGAGGTCCGAACCATCTCGTTAAAGTCACCGGTGCCGGCAACCTCTTGGCCCAAATCTGCTAGCGACTCAAAGGTATGGATTAGTTTTTCAGTTGTTGGCATTTAAGCTTTAGTGAGCTGTTGGGGTTTGCAATACGGCGAAACCGATGCGCGAGAGAGCTTCTTGCTCGTCCGTTGCCAGGAGCACGTGTTGTGTAAGTCCTAACATGTTGAAAAGCTCTATGGTCTGCGTGTTGACGTCGGAAAAGATGAGCTGCGCACGATTCTTTTCGGCAATATCAATGATTCCGAGCAGGATCGAGATACCTATGCTGTTGACCAGTGTCGTATCGCCGAAGTCGATAACCAGCGCCCGGCAGCCACAGTCAAGGTGCTTCCTACACTCGCGCTCAATTTTTTCCCCGGTTAGTTTGTTGAGATAGTCGCTCGCATAAATAACGGCAGTCGTGCCGACACAATGCGAGCGAATGGAAGAGCTCGCTGGTTTTTCCACGGAGCTTTCTTCCTCCCACGTTACAAGATTAGAAAAATCTTCGGGTGAGTCCTGCTCGCCCTCACGAAGAGGCAGGGCGCAAGTACTTCGTCATTCGTAGGCTGGTGCCATCGTCGACCTGCTCGAACTCAACTTCGTCCATCAGGCTTCGGATCAGCTTGAGGCCCCAGCCGCGTCGTTCGTCCGATAACTCTTGTTCTTCACTGGGTTTGGTGCCCTGCCCGAGGTTCTGTCTTGGGGGCACGACACCGCGACTCGATATGGTGATGACTAATTTATCATCATCGAAGCGAAAACGTTGATAAATTTTTCGATCTGGGCTCAGGCTATGCTCCGCCGCGTTTATACAAGCCTCCACGATGGCGGTTTTGATCTGATTAATAGCTTCTGGCCCGAAGTTAGACCGGCGAGCAATCTGCTCGACCATGTTCGCAGCCAAAAGCTCGTTATCTTCGCCCATCGGCAGAACGGCCACGTACTCATTTGGCTCAGAAGTGGTCCTTAGCGGCAATAAATCTCCCAGTCGCGTGGCGAGCAGCTCGAACTGCTGCCGGCTTAAGCCATAGGCATCATGCTCGTTTAGCACCGCAGACGCTTCCTCTGAGAAGCCTTCAGTCGAAAAGAGGAAAATCCGGATTCGTGCGAAGCCACAACTGCTCGCCAGACTCTCGAGACGGCGGCACCACAGGGCTGCAAGCTCACGATCTACTTCCAGCTTGGACTCTAGCTGCACTGCCAGCCACACCACCTCATTCGCATCGATGTAAGCCCCGCCTTCAAAGGAGTGAGCTACAACGCAACTTTCATCATCGATGAGCTGGGACAGTTGCCGTCTGAAAGACGATCCTGTAGCGGTATGAAATACCTGCGGAAGTCGAACCACGTCAGCTTCTGAATCGATACCAGCAGCGATTTCGTCGGCAGCTAAGCCGCGATACTTCTCTTTAAACTTCTCGTAATCGAACAGCACGCTTGGAACGAGTTGCGCGTTGAAGGCTGCCAGTAGATCTCTTAACTTCATTCGCGAGGTGCGCCTGTAATGACTCGCCATCGTATGAGGCGCGCGTTTAAGTGCGTTGGCAATGGTGTCTGCCACAACGAGAGCGCGTGGCTGGTTTTGGATGTCGAGCCGATACTGAGCCCTGAGGAAGTCCTTCCACGCCGTTGGTCCACCCGCTTCCACCGATGCTCCGCTCCAATTGACTATCTCCTGAACATGCAGCGCGCGCAGCAACGATTCCAGTTCGCCAGTATTAAGCTGCAACACTTTTCCCCATGATTCGAACGAAGCCCTGTTGTTGTCGCTAACGACTGCATCAGACAGCGAACGAATCAGCAAGCGGCGGGTTTCTGGCTCAGGTGCAGCATTCTCCAAAATGTTCGAAAAGTAGCGATGTAGGCTACCGCCCATCAGTTCATCGACATAGAGCTGTTGGCAGCCGAGATAACTTGTTAGCGAGATCTCCTTTTCTCGCGCGGCCTGCAGGAACGTCGTGATGAAGAATGGACTCGAATCGAACTGTTGCACCAGGAGATCCGTTGTTTCCTCATTGAGTTCGACTTGCTGTCGACGAGCAGCAAACTGAACCAGGCGGCGTGCATCTTGTTCGTCCAATTTCTCAAGCCTAAGAAGATCTAACGATTCAAAATTGCAGTCTGCTTCATGGGCTGCGCTCAGGACTTGCCGGCGTAGACCAGCAACAACAAAGGGAAGACTTGAGCGCGACAACGTGCGAATGATCTCTACGTCGAGTAGCACACGGACGTTAGCCTGCCCGGTGATTTGCATTGCTTCAATCATCACGAACGGGCGAGCGTTGCGTTCCGGTACCCTTTGCGGCGCACTAAAACAAAATCGGATTAAGGCCTGATCGTCATCGCCAAAACGTCGATCGGTATAAGTAGTTAAGAGGTTGGCAATCCACTCGTAATCCGCAGGTGGGGCGAGGTTGAGTATGTCACTGAGTACCAGCGAAGCCTGACACAGCGATGGTTCGTTTCGGCGGAATGCGATGTACTGCGTGAGAAAAGTTTTGAGAAACTCGATCGCAACGCTGACGGGCGTCCCTTCACTTCGTGGCACAGAGAAATAGATCGGTACCGTATTACTTCGTGTGTCGAAGAGTTCGTCATAGGCCTGACGCAGCAGCTCAGAAACGCCAGCTGCAGGGGCCATCAGAATTAGTAGTCCTCGACTCTCAGCAGAACGGTCGGGATGAGACACTATGCGGGCGAGTTCGTCGGTCCGACCGACGAATTCAGCTCGTCTCACCCGCCCCAAGATGCGAGGCGGCTTGTCTCTGTTGCTGCTGCCATTCATGTTTTTTCGCAGTAACTCTCAAACCGGTCGCACCTCCGGCCTGATCATTCACAGGCGGCTCATCCTCGTGGCGTCAAATTCTCTCGGTAGATCTCTATTCGGTTCTTGCCCTGACTCTTTGCTGCATAAAGTGCGCGATCTGCCGCGGCAATAATGCGGTCCGGCGTATCAATATGCCGTCCATAAGTCGAGACGCCAACGCTGATAGATACTGAACCAAGAGGTTGCGATTTTCCATGTGGATAGATCGTGCCGGCGACTCGCTGACGTATTCGTTCGGCGATCACTTCGGCTTCAGCTATAGGTGTTTGCGGCAAAAGAATGCAGAACTCTTCGCCACCATAGCGCGAAGCCACATCCGCTGCACGCAATGCAGCTTTAAGGCAATGCGCGGTAATCTGCAGTGCGAGATCTCCTGCCTGATGACCGTTCAGATCGTTGTAGGTCTTAAAATCGTCAATGTCGATCATCAGGAAACTCATGTGATAGTCATACCGCTTCGACCGATTCAGCTCCTCCATCAATCGTTCTTCAAGATAGCGACGGTTTGGCAACCCCGTGAGCGGATCAGTGATGGACATTAACTGAAACTCAGTTGCGCGCTCTTGCCACTCAGCACGCTCCAGAGCAACTGCGATCTGAGGACCGATGATTTCAAGCAAACTCAAATCAACGTCATCATATGTGCCACCGCCTGTTTTATCAGTGATGTTAAGCACACCGATGCGTCTTCCACCGATCGTGATTGGATAACTGATAAATGATTTCGTGCGGTACTTGCGCTCTTTCGGTGCAGGAGTCACATCAGAGGAATCAATGTTGGTAACAACAAGCGGCTGTGCACTCTCCAGCACCCCGCCTGAAATGCCTTCGCCGAGGCGTATGCGAGCAATCTCCGCAGTCGCCGCGGATAACCCTACACCAGCCTTGACGACGAGCTCATTCGAAACTTCATCGAATACGAGCAACGAAGCTCGTTCTGCTTGAAGAAGTTCCCGCGAACTTAGGAGTATTGAATCGTAGGTTCTGCTCGGATCAGATGAGCTGATGCGCTCAAGAAAATGCTGAAGTGATTCATTAAGACGAGTGCGATACTGCAGCTCGTTGCGGAGTTCTGCCAACTCAGCCTCAATCGTGGTGCCGCGAGTTTTCGTTTTTGTCCGCTTATCTAGTCGCGCTCGTTCGTCTGAAACCCCTTCAGTCGTTCCCTGCCCTTGCTGGTTAAAGATTCGCGCCTCTCGTTCGAGACGGTCCGCAAGGTGACTAAGCTTCTCCTCATTTGCAAAGATGACGTTTGCGAATGGTTCTGCGGCAAGAAGACTCTGAAACTCACCCGTTCGAAACCTTTCTACAAGCGACCGATAATCCGCCGCATTGAAGAAAGCTCGACCTCCAATGACGGCGAGATCTTTCCGGTCGCCGATCTGTACCGGCGTTGCGAAGCACTCAAGTCCCGCATGACACTTGTACTGTGTGACTGTCCCGGCAGTCATCGCGCGACGGTGCGCATCGCCGCAATATGGATCGCAGAGAGTTACGTGCTCCGGCGATGACTGAAAGGTATTGCAGATAGAGTTGTTGTTCGAGATGAGAACGGCAGGTGGCTGGGGCCCATTAATCAGAAGCAAGGCCAATCCGGAAGCGGCTGCCAGTTGCTCCTGAACTTTGGACCAGCCGGGAGGCGCATCCTCCGGACGCTCCTGTACGATTGCGGGCTTCCCTGCGGGGGACTTTTTTTTCATTCGCTGCGGCTGATTTCCACTCTTCAAGCCCGTGCGGTGCAGTAATCTGGGCTCTGACAGCGGGCTTGTTGGGTTGATGGAAACTGTGTGGCTAGTACTCGCTCACGAGTATAGTTTTCCTCGGCAACGCCAATAAAGTGCCCGAAAAGTATCGTTATTCTCCTGAACCTGAGGTCCGCACGTGACCGATAGATCAGGGTTACTGTAGTGCTAAATGACTAATTCAGCAGGGTTTTCACGAGCAGACGGGCCGGGCCTTGCCGTGGCTAAGAGGCAATTACCCGCTGCTC
>JBKPAL010000098.1:0-58807 GCA_046726395.1 Acidobacteriota bacterium | reverse complement strand
TTGCACTGCTTCCCATTTGCACTAAGCCGGAGAGTTCGCCAACAATCACATCAGGCCCGGGAACCGTACCTACAAGCGGGGGCATTTCGCCTGATCTAACTTCGCCGTTAACTAAGGTAGTGATTTCGATCGGCCGCATCGTTGCGGTTATCGAGATGTCTCCTATTACAGTTCCCGCTTCGGACGGACGTCCAAGCCTTGCTGCGAACTCTGGTGAGATTAGAAGCCTTCCGTCCTTAATGTTTAGTGAGTGTGTTTTTGAATCGTATTCATAGGTATGGCCTTCTATATTGAAGAAGGTGAATCCGCTTCTACCGTCTCGCACAACAATATCGAATGGTTCTGTCCAGCCGATCTTTTCGATAACCAGTTGATTAAACGATGCGTTCAATGCAGCTGGAAGCATTGCGGAGTTTTGCGGAATGAGAGCCATCGATCCCAATTCTGGTCCGCGCAAGAGCTTATTAAAAACAAGAATCGTGAAGAATGAATTCGACGCGACGTTGAAACGCAGCGCGCTGATTTCCGCGGGCAAGTCGATTCCGTTGAGCCGGTTTAGATCGATCTCCAAAATGGCGCTGCCATCGGTGACAAGCATCTTTTCCAGAGTGCCCGTTTGATTTAAAGGGCCATTCTGCTTCGATCGAGTTACGGATTCTTTGGAACTACTGTTAACCTTGTGGGTGGCTACAGAATTCGCAGCGGTGTTGTTAATCTCGAGGCGAGGTGCTGAACCATCTGAGCCGTTGCTGAAAAGCGAGAGTATGGTGACCGTAATCGGGACCAGTATCGACTTTAACATGGCCTTGGATCTCCAGGGTTTGAGGGTGTTCGCGGAAGTGTGAATGAACGTTAGCTTTTCGCATAGAATGATGTGAAAAGTAAAGAATTTTCCGTATATCGATCCACCTATTCGAATTAATTTTTGTCTCGATTCCAGAATCATCTATCAAACTGAATTATTGCCGACGAAGTTCGTCTAGCTCAGCGAAATTCTGCGACCATTAAATCGTTTTCGTGATGATCAATTGCGGCGAATACGTTCGTGATTAGAACTGCATTCGACGCGAGTGAGGACTAATGAAAAGCGGTTGCGAATCAAAAGAAGTAAGAGAACGGAGACAGATTAATCTTCCGATCTTGAAGTCGTCTTCAGTTCAGCGAACGGCAGTTCAGAAGAATGGAATTCGAGAATCACGAACCAGCATTTGGCGTGCTGCAGCACTCGTCACTCTGAATTTGTTGATGATTGCGCACTTCATCCAGTGGCGGATGATGGGAACTACTGTTTCTCCAATTGAGCCGTCTGAAAGTATGTATACGATTCAGCAAGGCGCGATCAATGCGGGTTTCATCTTCTTCACACTTGCTATCTTCGCGACATTACTTTTCGGCCGTTTTGTGTGCGGATGGGGCTGTCACATCTTAGCGTTGCAGGACTTCTGCGCATGGTTGTTGAAAAAGATCGGACTAACTCCGAAACCATTTCGATCTCGACTGTTGGTTTACGTTCCACTTGCGGGCGCGCTGTACATGTTCGTCTGGCCCACCGTCTACAAAGCGTTCTTCAGCCAGGACCAAACATCGCTCATCCCTAACTTCAGCAATCATTTGGTCACAAATAATTTCTGGGAAACGTTTCCATCGGTTGGAGTAGCTATACCTTTTCTATTCATCTGCGGCTTCATGACAGTGTACTTTCTAGGGTCCAAAGGCTTTTGCACATATGCGTGTCCTTATGGCGGCTTCTTTAGTCTTGCCGACAGATTCTCCCCTGGAAAGATTCGCGTAACCGACGCTTGCAACCAGTGCGGTCACTGCACCGCCACTTGTACTTCAAACGTACTCATCCATGCCGAGGTCAAGGAATACGGGATGGTGGTTGATCCAGGATGCATGAAGTGCATGGATTGCGTGAGTGTCTGTCCTAATGACGCTCTGTATTTTGGTTTTGGGAAACCTGCCATCGGGGTTCCCAAATCCATCAAGAAGAACTACTCGATAACGTGGCCTCAAGAGATAGTCGCAGCGCTCGTCTTTATCGGCAGTCTGCTCGCGGTGCGTGGCGTTTACGGTCTTGTGCCATTTCTGATGGCACTTGGTGTAGCGGCGGTTACAACTTTTCTAACCCTTAAGATTTGGCAACTGCTCAGTTCAAGAGAACTCTCTTTTTATCGTTACAGCTTAAAGTCAGCGGGCCGAATCCGAACTGCGGGATGGACGTTCCTGATGTTGGCGCTCGGCTGGATTGCTTTAAATGCGCATAGCGGATGGGTGCGTTATCACGAATTCAACGGCGACCGCTTGTTTCAGCAGATCCAAATTCCTGATGAGCTCGCGCTTGCGCAAACAAACCCTCAAGTGTGGCTCAGTCCGACGGATCGCGAAAACATCGCGCAAGGAAGAGATTCGCTGCGCACTGCCTGGAACCAGGGATTGTTTGTAAACAGCGAAGGACTGGCTAAGCTGGCTTGGTTTGAATATCTAACCGGCAATGCGGAAGAGTCGGTCCAGTTGTTGGATCAAGCTGCAGTTCTCGAACACGGGCAGGCCAAAGCACTAAGTCTTTATTATCGTGGGGCGATCCTGAATCGGTTGGGCCGTTACGAGCAAGCGCGAACAAGTCTTGATCAAGCTTTGGCTGAACGAGCTGACTTGATTCTCGCTCGAGAGGAAAAAGGCGAAGCTTTATGGCAGCTTGGACGTAAAGAAGAAGCGGTGTCTGCTTGGATCGAAGCTGTAAAAAGGAACACCCGACTTGTTTTGGCTAACAATCAACTGGCAGGTGCTGCCGCAGCGTTTGGAAGAACTGAAGACGCGATAGGGTTCGAGCAACAAGCCGATCAGGTCACTCCAGAAGATCCGCTGTATCACTGGATGATCGGTCTGAGGTTGCAGAACCTGGCGATGAACCAGCTTGCAGAAAAGCATTTCCAAAGAGCAATTCAGCTTGACCCGAGTTTCCAAGGGCGACGGAATAGTCGTCCTTTGTGAGCAACCTATTCGGTCATGTAACTAGCGGCCGCTCGCAATACGGTGATCTGGGCCGTCGACAATTCCACCTCGGTAAAACCCAATTTCAACGTCACAGCTTTTGCTCGGCAGATGCGCAGGAAATCATCTGTCGGTACGGCGATCATTAACGATTCCAAAAACAATCCGTTCTGTGCCTGCTTAGAACGTTGCGCTGGCCCAAAGACCAAACGTTCGCCGTCTACACTTGCCACCAGCTTCCGTGCAGTTTCGTATTTGTTTACGTCTTCAGTAGTGATCGACATGAAGATCAGAGCAACCTCTTTGGGTTTTGTCTTAACCTTCCCCTGATACGCGGTGATGGCACCGAGGCGAAGCTCTTCACGCTTGCGACTGACCAGAATGAAGGGATTAAGCGTGACCTGAGTAACGTCTTTTTGCTGATCGTAAACGACCTTTACCAGTTCGCCTGGAGGTTGTTGTGCCTGACTGTAGGCGGTGGGCAAAAAACAGTTCGAAAGCAGAGCGACAACTACTAGCCAATGTATTGCTTTCACGGAGCGTTTAGTTTTGTAAGCGCCTCCGGGCTCCATAGAACGCCATTCTACAACGAACCGAAGTTCTTACCGCATGCTGCTTACGACTGGGAGCTCAATAAAGCTGGCTCGATCTGGGCTGTGATAGATCCGTTGCGTAGCTTTTCTGTAGTCCTCAGCCTTAGCCCAGAAGATGCTAGGGACAAAAGTCTGCGGATTCCGGTCGTAAAGCGGAAACCAGCTCGACTGCACCTGCACCATTATTCTGTGGCCCGGTAGGAACACATGGTTCGCAGTCGGTAATCGAAATCGATAGAGCAGAGGAGTATCTGGTGTAATTGCCTTGGCCGTTTCAAAGCTCTCTCGATAACGTCCGCGTAGAATGTCCGCGGAAATCATTAGTTGATACCCACCCATATTGGGCTGACCCGCCACCTCATCGGGGTAGAGATCGATTACCTTGACTACCCAATCCGAGTCAGTTCCGCTAGTCGAGGCGATCAGGTTAACTACAGGTTCGCCGCTGATCTTGAACGGCTCAGTCAGAGTATCTGAAACAAACACGAGTACGTCCGGACGTCCCGAGGCTTCGCGTTGATCATCAACCAGCCAACGTGACCAACTGGTTCCATCGATGGGTCGAGCTCGATACGGTACTGGCTTCGCTGGATCAGAGACGTATTCTTCATAAGTGACATCTCCGGCTTTCGGAGCATCAAGCCGCAGCTTCAAACCAGATCTCAGATAAAGCGCTGTTGGCTTTACTGTACAACCGCTTGGACAACCGGATGGCCACGACGACAAACGTTGCCAGCGATTCGTTCCGGTTTCGAAAGCGGTCACCGGCGCAATATCGGCCTTCGGCGCTGCGTCTTTTAAGTAATGATCAAGGAATGGTTGCAACACTTCCCGTCGAAATGTTAAGGCTGTGTCGCTATCGAACTTCACGGCGCCAAGCGAGCTTCCGTCTCTGATCATTTGTCCATGGTGCCATGGGCCAAGAACTAGAAACACTTTGTCGTTATTTGTATCCTTTGGTTCGATCGCTTTGAACACAGCAATATCGCCGTAAATGTCCTCCTGGTCCCACAAACTGTGAACCAACATCACCGGTACCTTCAGAGGTTCCTTCGCCAAAATCTTGTCCACCGCCTGATCGCGCCAGAACGCGTCATAGGCAGGATGCTCCAGAATCTTTCGCCAGAACCCGACTTGTTCAAGACCACGTCGTTTTCCTAGTTCTCCTGCCGACCCCGCTTCCATGAACATGTCGTAGTCATCCAAGTGGCTGGTCCACCACTTTATTTCGTTAGCGCGAGTAGCCTCCTGGTCATAGATATAACTCATGCCTTGTTGGCGAAAGGCGCCATTGTGAAACCAATCGTCACCGATCCAACCGTCGACCATGGGATTCATCGGCACCGATACTTTTAGGGCCGGATGAGGATTGATAAGGGCCATCAAAGGTAGAAACCCGTCGTACGAGATCCCGAGAATTCCTACCTTTCCGTTGCTTTCAGGAACATTCTTAACTAACCAATCGATGGTGTCGTAAGTGTCTGTAGCATGATCAACGTTCGTAGGGTTCTGTGGACCACGCAGCGGGCGATTCATCACATAATCACCTTCAGAGCCGTACTTGCCGCGCACGTCCTGAACTACTCGAATGTACCCGCCCTGAACAATGACATCGGTTGCGTTGTCGTACCCGGTTAGAATTGGGCCAAGGTTAGAGCTTTGAGAGTGGCTGGTTAATGCCGTTGCATCGTAAGGTGTGCGCGTCAACAGCATTGGCGCGCGCTTCGCATTCTTCGGAACGATTATGACGGTGTGAAGCCTTACACCATCTCGCATTGGGATCATCGCGTCCCGCTTCACGTATTCGAAACCGTAATTTGTCGGCTTGAATTTGTCCGGCCGTTCACTTGGAAGCGAGTTGACAGGTGTTGTTTGAGCCACAGCAGGCTCAATGAAGATGGCGATCGTAATTAGTAACAGGAATGTCGTAGTTAACTTTGTAGTCATCGGTCATATCCTCAAACAGATTTAGCTACGAGCACACGGATTAAAACGAATCGGTTTAAGCTGTGCGTCACGGTCGTGGTGGGTTCTTAAGACAAGCAGTTAACTCCGGAGTTTGCGTGAAGCCGCACTTTCCATCTGCCTGCCGCTCGCAACGCGCTTTCTGATAACAAGCGTATTCTGGACGCCATTCGCATGTAGTCATTACCGGTTCGTCGGAACAGACCTGATTCGAACAACCAGACCGCATACATCCCTTGCCACGGGCCGGGTCCTTATGACGTGGCTTTTCGGATTGTTGCTGGGTATTCCGCAGATAAAACTGCGCGGCTTTGAGGGTTTTCGCGCGTCCTGCTGGACCTTTCACCGACGCGGTCGAACCTGCAACCAATACGCCATCGGTACTCGTCATCTCTTTTAATGCTCTAGCTACCAATTCCTCACTCGCCCCGACAGGCGTTAGGTCAACGCCCGCAACATTTTGATCCAATGTCGAATTTGATTTTGCGGCGTGGTGAGTCAAACAGGGGTGAGTGATGCACCTGATGCCAAGATCACGGACACGGTAGAAAACACCACTAGGTCGACTATCGCTGGCGGCTTGCCAGGATTCGGTCACTCGGATTGTCCCCAGGTTGCCAAATTTGGGAAACACTTTCGATTCAACGCTGCCGCGCAAGACGGCCCGCTCTGGTTCTACTTCTGGTTGTCCATTCCAATCTATCGACGGAACGTAGCAGCGAGATCTGCGCACTCCATCGGCGCAATGTGTTAGCGTTTGATTGACTCGTTTGACAAAGTACCCGCCGCACAGTGGTGAAGCACACCGACGGCGATCTCTTTGGACAACGTAGTAAGTTGAAGTGCTATCGATTGAGTCGACAATCAGGCCCAGAGTGTTAACCGAATCAGTATTCGATTGCTTTAATTCGACAGATGGGCCACTCGCCAGAGCCAACGACACTAGTACAGTCGCAGCCGATATCGCGCGAACCCGCGCTGTAAATCGAATCAGATTCTTCATCAGCTTCTTCCTACGTGATTGATGAACGCTCGCTTATTCATGGGAAATATCTTGGCCTTATTGGCGCGGCAGCATTGACGCGAGCATCTCAAAAGAATCGTGAACCGCGCCAAACGTTTCCTTCACTTGCTCATCTTTGCCGTTCTTGGCAGCTTCACCAAAGCTCGCCAGGGCTCCACGGAACTTTGTCAGCTCTGTTTTAAATTGTTCGACTACATCCGACTTTGTGCCAGGCGGTACACCAAGTGCCACGATGGCATTACCAAGAGCGATCAATTCATCGGCCCTCATTCTGATCGTCGCATAGTCCTTTTTGGGTATCGCTTCGTGTTCCAAAGGATGAAGTACACGATGAAAGTCTTCGTATTGCTTGATCTCTTCTGCGGCGTGAACTTTCTGTGCAGTTGAAAGGAATGGAAGAAGCGCAGCGAGAAAAACAGGAAAGAAACCAAGACGCTTCAAAATTCCACCTCCAAAAAATGAGTTACCAATAGCTTGAGTTACATGAATGGATCAAACGCCCCGATTCTAAGTCTTCATCCCGTCATTCTCCCCAGGCTTCAGCCTGGGGGTTAGCGTCGACTTGGCCGTAAACCGTTTCAACGGTTTACATGTGCAGCTTTCACATCTGCGATTCTCAGCAAACCGTTAAAACGGTTTCGAGATTCAACCATGCGCAGGTCCACAGGCTGAAGCCTGCGGAGAATCAGAAGTTAGCTCAATACAATCTCAGCTGCCCATCGGAGAGTTGAATTTCAATACCTATCGTTAATGACCCGTTTGCCAAGCTTTTAATGCTTCGATCGGATAGATCAGCATGATGATATTAAATAGCAAGCTGTCTCTTATCGTAATCAGCAGCACCGCTTCGATTAAAACAAAAGCCACTACTGAACGACGGAGTCCAAGCCACCGTGCCAACCAAACACCCACGGCACACGCGATGATGTCACCAAGCGAATTGATTACCGAATCTCCTTGGTAACCAAGGGCGGCCGTTGTTTCGCGGTATCTTTGGATCACTGTGTTTGTGTTTTCTATTACTTCCCAAATCGCTTCGATGGTGATGGCCAACCAAAAGCGCCAGCGGAAGGCGAATCGCTTCGCAATCGGTGTCAACAACCCATAGAAGATCATTCCATGCAGCACATGCGTAAAGGTGTACGGATCGAACAAGTGCTGTGATGTCTCCGAGCCCCAGGCATCACTGGACCAAAAAAGAACATGACCGCAACTGCACCACCAAAGTCTGCCCTGACGCCGCAGCTGAACAGCAGTCAGTAACAGAACTAACGCTGTGGCAAGCAGCGGAATGATTAGTTTACGTTTGTTGCTAAGCATGAATCAGACAACGCAGTGGGCAACGAGGTCATTACCGTAACGCGGTAGCGTCGGGTCAGGCTCACACGTCACACCGTGTGTCTTCAATGGTTGACCCGACGCTACCGCGTTTCGGTACTGACCTCATGATACTGGGGTTCGAGTTTTCCCCCAGTTCCTTACCATTGCACTTTGCTAGTTACCTCGCAGCAGCTTGCTTCTTACGCTCTCTTCCTATCTTTCGCATTTGCTGCGCCGAGTTGCGGATCAGTTTTTTTAGTGAAGGTTGATGAATATCATCAAGTCGCTTGATGTACAGACACGACTTGGCGCTTTTATGTTTACCTAATTTCGTCAGTAAGTCTGCGTATTGTTCGAAACCCGGCATGATATAGACAGTGAGGTTCTGCTTACGTGGCGAGAACGCAGCGATGGGCCAATCTCCTTCCCGACCACTGGCGTACTTGTAATGATAACTGTCGAACCCGACGATGCTGCTGCCCCACATTTTTGGCTCACAGCCAGTAATCTCTTTCATCATTTTCACGAGAGCGAATGAGTCTGCACGCTGCTGAGCATCAGGAATCTTGTTGAGAAACGAGGCTACACTTTCATCAGTCTGTTTAGTCTTCGCTTCGGCCATTTGTCCTCCTTAAAGTCTTTAGACTTTAGTCTTTGATTTTGGCTAGTCTCGTGGTGAGTTGATTGCGATGCTCTACGAACCCGTTTAGCTGGACGTTGCGATTAGTCGCTCCAGCGCCGCTCTAACGGAAGCCGGCATTGGTGTGGGTCGCTGTGTCGTACGATCCACAAAGACATGCACGAAATAACCTATTGCTGCTGCAGAAGCTTCTCCCTGCTTGAAGATGGCGAGTTCGTACCGAACACTTGAGTTACCCAACTTTCCTACGCGCAGTCCTACTTCGACTACTTCGGGAAAGGAGATTGGTCTGAGGTATTGACAATGAGACTCCGCCGCAAAGCCAATAACATTTCCTGACGTGATGTCCAGACCACCTTCGGAGATTAGGTAACGGTTTATAGCAGTGTCGAAGAACGCGTAGTAGAGCGCATTATTGATGTGGCCGTAGACGTCGTTATCGATCCAGCGAGTTGGTAGCGCTAGAAAATGCACGTAATCCCCGCGAACAACTTGTGGTTTCGACGCCATCTTTAATTGCGCACATTCATCAAATGGAAAATGAGATGAGTTGCCTCACTGCTTGTGCCTGGGCCAATCTGTCGAACCCGACATTAATATCCTCAAGTTGCAACGAATGCGTTTGAAGCTTGTCGACCGGTAAGTCGCCCCTTCTATACATCTCGATGAACCTTGGAATATCGCGTCTCGGCAGGCAGGAGCCCATGTAAGATCCTTTTAGCGTCCGCTCCTCCATCACCAGACTCACTGCAGGAATGGAGAACACCTTCTTCGGATCAGGCAACCCAACCGTGACAGTCATACCGCCGCGACGCGTTGCCTGATACGCCTGAATTAATGCCGTCTCACTGCCGACACTTTCAAACACGTAGTCAGCACCGCCGTTAGTTAGTTGCTTGATAGATTCGACGGGATCATTGTTCTGCGCATTCACCGTGTGCGTGGCGCCCACTTCTTTAGCGAGCCTTAACTTATCATCCACGCGGTCGACGGCAATGATTGGCTCAGCTCCGGCAGTTCGAGCGCCCATTATCACGCTCAAACCCACTCCACCCATGCCAAATACTGCAACAGACGAACCTTCACGGACCTCAGCGGTGTTGACCACAGCGCCCACGCCGGTCATCACCGCACAACCAAACAATGCAGCTGTTTCGAGAGGCAGTTGCTTGTCGATCTTAACTAACGACTGTTCGGCGGCTACTGTGAACTGCGAAAAGCCAGAAACTCCCAGATGATGATTGCAAACTCTATCCTCTAAATCGGTGAAGTGTCGGAAGCCACTGAGCAGGGTGCCAGCAACATTAGATTTCGCACCCGGTTCACACAAAGCTTCGCGACCCGCTTTGCAATAGGAGCAGCAACCGCATATAGGAACAAAACTAAATACGACGTGATCGCCGTCAGCCAATTCGGTTACGTCACGTCCGACCGCTCGTACGATGCCGCTAGCTTCATGGCCCATTACCAGTGGTAATCCACGAGGACGCGAACCATCGACTACGGAAAGGTCTGAATGACAGATGCCTGCTGCAGCTACTTCAACCAAAACCTCTCCCGGACCTGGACCACTCAGTTCCAGATCAGTGACGACCAGCGGATTACTTTCGGCGTATGGAGGTGCTACGCCGAGCTCATAGAGAACAGCAGCCCTCGTCTTCATTTGCCTGAATCGTAGCAGACAAATTCAGCGACGGACAGAATGCCATAGTGTCTAACTAGCATTTGCCTCAAAGTTACACAGAGACTTTTTAACGGCTTGCCTGTTGGTGTGCGGCGGCGGCTTGCCCTGCTTGGTTCGGGCTTGCCCCTTGAAACTATTGGGCCAAAGGCCGGATTAAGGGCAGAGCCCAAAAGGACAAAACGGATGTACGGCAGCCACCGCCGCACACTAGCGGGCAAGCCCTTTCTTTACGCCAGAACTATTTTTGAGATAAAGCTGTCTGACCGCATGCGGTGTATCAGACCCAGGCGCCCACGGAGGGACGCCCTACAAATCATCACACTGGTAACTCTTCGAGGATCACGCTGCCCGGAGTTGATGGACGAGTCCTGCTTTCAGGCTGGTTGGGAACATCTGGTAGAAGCCCCTTCGCCTGTTGCTTAACAAGCTTTGCGTAGTAGCCATCCGCATGCAACAGTTCTAGATGTGAGCCGCTCTCCGTAATCCTGCCATTAACGAGAACTACAACCCTATCAGCACTAATTACTGTTGAGAGTCTGTGCGCGATCACGAAAGTAGTTCGACCGTCCATCAGGCGCTCCATAGCGTTCTGAACGAGAATCTCTGAATCTGCATCAAGGGCAGAAGTCGCTTCATCGAGCACAAGGATCGGCGCGTTCTTTAACAGAGCGCGAGCGATCGAGATTCGTTGACGCTGACCCGCGGAAAGCAGTCCTCCGCGATCACCAACCTTCGTTTCGTAGTCAGCGGGAAGCGCACGAATGAATTCATCTGCATTAGCGGCCTTTGCTGCTTCAACAATTTCTTCGCGCGGCGCATTAGGTCGGCCGTACGCGATGTTCTCCATGACGCTGTCATTGAATAGCAGTGGCTCCTGGAGTACGACAGCAATGTTCCTCCGCAGTGATGATTGCTTGATGCTGCGAATATCAAGTCCGTCAATAAGAATTCGGCCATGATCGGGATCGTAAAATCTCTGCAGCAACGCCATCAGCGTCGATTTGCCTCCGCCACTTGGACCAACGATGGCCACCGTCTCACCTCGATTGACCGTCAAGTTAATGTCATCGAGAACTGGCGAACAGTCTTGTCCATATTTGAATGCGACTGATTCAAACTGGATGAGTCCTTGTAGTTCCCTGACATCAATCGCGTCAGGTCCGTCACAGACCGTATCAGGCGAATCGAGAATCGAGAACACGCCCTCAAGAGCAACTGAAGCTGTCTGAACCGTGCGATAGATGTTGCTTAGACCTTGGACTGGCGCAAATACACCGTTCAGGTAACCGAGGAACGCCACGGTAGTCCCGATGGTTATGTTTCCCTGAAGCGTGAGGTAACAGCCAAGACCTATCGCACCGGTCTTGGCAACTGCGACGACAAGATTCTGAAGCGCCTGAGCACGTGCATCGAAAGCCACGCCCGTTAGAACCGTCTTGTTGGCGGCTGTCACATCGGCCATGAAGCGCTCCTTCTCAGCCTCTTCTCTCGTGAAGCTCTTAACGGTAATTATCCCCGAGAGAACTTCGTTGAATCTTGAGTAGATTCGCATCCAGCGACTTAGAAGGTTCCTTTCGCGGGCTATCTGAGTGGGTGCGACGCGTGCTGCAATGAAAGGGGGCAGGGGTGCCAGCAGACATATGAGCAACGCAAGCCGCCAATCGAGCTGAAACATGATGACGAGAGTCATCACGATATATGCAACTGAGGGCAATACCTGCAATCCCAATTGTGTCGCGGCTTCCACGACGCCCTGAATGTTTCGATCGAACTTCGTCATGATCGCCCCAACGCTCCCAGTCTGATAGAAATTGAGCGGCAGCCGATGCAGCCGTCCGACCATTTCGTCGAGGAGTTGTTCTTGCACTCGCAGGCGTGTCCGCCACGTTAGCCAATTGGAGACAGCAGTGAGGGTTTCGCGTAGGAGTCCGAGGCTGATAAGAACCGTTACGGCTGTGAGCAGCTTGCTATACGGCTTGGCAGCACCGAGGGAGTCGAAGGCGTACTTGAGGAGCAGCGGCTCGAGAGCATTGATCCCCGCAATTCCCAGCATGAGTCCAAGCAAGATAAGCGCGCTTGATCGCTGGTTGACGAAGAACCCAGTCGCACGTCGAAGATAGACCCACGTCGGAGACACTTTGGTTTTCATAGAAAGATGAGTGAGGCGTATTGGGGTGGACTGCTGAACGTGAGAGGTAGGGCGCCTCGAGCAGTCGAAAGTAGATTACAGGAAGAGTAGTTAGCTTTTCTAGATCTATTTTTTGTGACGCGTAGAACTTAGCCGAAGCTGTTCATAACCCATCGCTGAATGTGTTGCCTTGTCGGATATCGCCTGTTTCAAGGCCTCGTCGGAACCACTGTGCGCGCTGTTCGGAAGTGCCATGGGTGAAAGAGTCCGGAACGACATAGCCCTGACTCTCTCTTTGCAGTCTGTCATCACCGACAGCGCTCGCTGCTCGCAACGCTTCTTCAACGTCACCCGTCTCAAGCAAGCCTTTCTGTTGTGTGTAGTGGGCCCAGACGCCGGCAAGGAAGTCTGCCTGTAGTTCTAATCTCACGGAAAGTTGGTTCGCTTGCGCACGGCTCATCCGGCTCTGAGCGGAGTTGACTTGATCCATTGTCCCTAAAAGATTCTGAACGTGATGACCTACCTCGTGAGCGATGACGTACGCGGCGGCAAAGTCTCCCGGTGCCCGAAAGCGCGTCTGGAGCTCCCTGAAGAATGACAAATCCAGATATACCTTTTGATCACCGGGACAATAGAACGGTCCGGACGCGGTTCCAGCCACGCCACAAGCCGATTCGACTCGGTCGGAGAAGAGCACGAGGGTGGGCTTCCGGTATTGCCGTCCGTTCTGACGGAAGATGTCGGTCCAAACATCTTCAGTTTCTGCGAGTACTACGGCCACGAACTTCTTGAGTTCTTCTTCTTCAGGATTAGTGGGCCTTGACGTTTGGGTACCCGCGCCTTGATCGGCTGGAAGTTGTTCCAGCAGTTGTCTAGGATCGGCTCCGAAAAGCAACGCGATCAAGATGAGGACTATCGTGCCGAGTCCTCCGCCAATGGCGATCTTACCGCCCGACATTCCTCGACGATCTTCGATGTTTTCACTTTGTCGGCGATCTCTCCAGCGCATATGAACCTCCCCGATTCGAACTGACTCACTTACCAGTAAAGAGAGTTTTTTCATCCACGAAGCAGAGACCATTGCCCCATGGGTCTTTCACATAGAATGAGTTTTCACCCCACGGCCGCAGCACTATGTCGGCGGCATTCTGACCATGAAAAACTTCTGGCGATAGACAATTCAGGTCCCGAGCCCGTGAGTGATAAGTCTCAAGATTGTCGACGGCGAAATAGATGTAATCGGGAAGCGGCTCGGGTTCTTCTTCCGCCGTTGGATCTACGAGCGCAAGTATTACTGGACCACAATCAATGTAATGCCGCGAAGCCCTTGGGATCCTTCTGCCTACATCACCGAGAAGCCTGCCGTAGAAGTCAGCTGCTTTATCAAGGTCAGAGACTTGCAAGATGATTCGGAATAGTCTTGGTGCGTTGGACATCAATCATCGCCCTCCAAATGTCTTCGTTGTGCTTGCGGTTCTTATCACGGTTACTGGAGCATGTCGAGACTCACTTAACGGTTCACGACCCGCCGGCGATCTCGTTGTGGTGCTGTGTTCACACTTGATGAACAGTAGAAACACCCATACAAAACGCAAGGCAACTCATCGAGCAGATCACTTCTCTCATGTTCGGTACAGAGTCGATCAACTGACCGATCATTCTTTAGTGTTTCACCTTTGCTTTTTGATATGCGCTTGTGTAGCATGACGCCATTCCTTGCAGGTTTTCCATTACGGGTAAATTTGACTCCTCTTCTCGGATGGCCGCTGCCTGCGAGAGTGCTTATATAGATCTCCGTCAGCTCTTCCCTCCCATAACGTGCCTGGCGAAGATTAATTTTCAAACCCCGTCTTATTGCTAATTGGAGGAAGAATCACGTGAACCGGAAACTCATTAGAACCACGCTTGCCGAAGTGAAGGGAAAGGCCCGGGAAGCGCCAACGCTCCGAGAACGATCCAACGGCGGCGCTCAGCAGCGTAGTACAGGCAGCGACGCCGCTCGAGAATCTGCCCCTCGTTCAGCTCCACCTGCCTCAGTTCAGGTGCGGAAGCGTACACCGCCGCCAATGGAAACCAATGCGGAGATCTTCTATTACAAGAAGCAGATCGATGCTCACACGCTGATGGTTATCGTCCTTATGGACGGTGAGGAAATCGAGGGCACCATCGAGTGGTATGATCGTGGCGCTTTGAAGGTCAATCGCAAAAGTGGACCCAACCTCCTCGTGCTCAAGCGAAACATCAAGTACATGTACAAAGCTGACGAACGAGAGCAGGTGGGAGAATAGTCGAACTTCATTCGGCCCCTCCGACCCGAACGCCTACGCACTAAGTCTCAACTAATGAGACAGTTCGCCCACAACTCATCTCAACCTAGTCCTCGAGTAAGGCGAGGTCTGCCTCACGTAGGAATCACCATGGGTGATCCTGCCGGCATCGGACCTGAAGTCGTGCTGAAGGCAGTTGCTGAGGAAGAAATCCGACGCATTTGTATTCCGATCATTATCGGGGATGCACAGCTGCTGGCGCACACAGCCCGCACACTTGATCTCCAAAGTGGCTACGACATCGTCCGCAAGGGAGAGCCAATCCCGGAATCACTCACTGAACCGATCATCTATCATCTAGATAACGTGCCCGGCCTTATTGAGCCGGGGATCGAATCGGGAGCGGCCGGAAAGGCCGCTGCCGGTTATATCGAGTCTGCTGTCGAGTTATGTGCAGCAGGCAACGTGGATGCGATCGCCACTGCGCCTATCAACAAACGAGCGCTGTTTCTCGGCGGCTACAGCTTTCCCGGCCACACCGAGTTTCTTGCTCATCTAACCGGCGCCGAGGAATACGCGATGGCGTTCGTCTCCGCGAACCTGCGGATCGTATTGTTGTCAACACACGTTCCGCTTGCCGAAGCTATTAGAATGGTCGAACGTGATCGCCTGATTAAGACTATCAACCTAACTCACCGCGAACTTCGGCGCTGGGGAATTGATCGTCCACGTTTGGCTGTTGCTGCTCTGAACCCGCACGGTGCTGAGGGAGGACTCTTCGGCGTTGAAGAGGCGTCAGAGATGCTGCCTGCAATTGACGCTTGTAGAATGGACGAGGTTAACGTACATGGTCCTTTCTCAGCCGATACTGTCTTCCTTCGAGCTTCGCGAGGTGAGTTTGATGCAGTGATCGCCTGCTATCACGATCAAGCAATGATTCCAGTTAAGTGTCTTTCGTTTGGCGAAGCAGTAAACGTGACGTTAGGACTCCCATTCATTAGGACTTCAGTAGATCACGGAACTGCATTCGATATCGCCGGCAAAGGATTGGCTGAACATTCGAGTATGGTTGCTGCAATCAAACTAGCTGCAGAGTTGTCTGCAATCTCAGGCGAATCCGGAAGAGCCGTAGAAGTCTAGAGCGATGCGAGTTTCCTTTCTTTTTAAGCCACTCATTCTGTGTGCGTTGGTTCTAACGGCCAGTAGTGCCTTTGCTGAACTCAAATCCGGGGAAGCCAGAAAGCTAATACAGCGCGCCGCCGGAAGTAATCTGCCAGGCAGCTCGGTACGAATCAAAAACATAACGCAAGCAAATGCGACCACTGCGGAAGCGCTGGCGGAGATTCAAACTGCATTTAGACTTCAAAAGGATCAGGACGGGCGCTGGGCCGTTCGTGAGGTAAGAATCGGTCCCGCACAGTGGGAAGACGTAAGCGTAATTGCGATAGCTGGCACTACGAACGTGAAAGGGAACTGCGATAACCGCGAGTTTCGTAGCGGAAGTGAACCATCTGTCAGGAGAGCCCGTTGTCTGCTGGCAGAGTTGATGGGCATACAACTACCTTCTGACTCTGTAAGGATTAAGTCGGTGTCGCCGCTAAGTGTGCCTCTATCCTCGATGTCGTCCGCGCTTGTAGTGGCTAATATTGACGTGAGTTTTCGATTTACGAATCCGGGCAAAGGTGGTTGGCGAGTTTCTGAACTACGCGCCGGAAACCGCGAATGGATCAATATCGACAACACTGTCGGACTGGCAAACCAGACGAAGAGAGAGAACGCAATGCGGGACCTTCAGGCCATGGCGACCGCCTTACAGAAGTTTCGAGCCGAGCGTGGAGTTTATGTCGTATCGGATCAGCAAAGGATCCTGATGGACCACTTAACCCCTTACTACCTTGCCCGCATCATCCGCGTGGATCCTTGGCGCAGGCCCTACCAATACCAGGGCGAACGGGACCACTTTACGCTCAGATCCGACGGGCCTGATGGAAAAGCGAACACACCGGATGACTTGGTTTTATCGAATCCCTGAGCAGTTTTGCCGGTTAGCAACCCTCCAGAAACCTGAAAAACTAAAGTCTTGACGGGCTATCCAGCCGGGTGTTAGCTTTCAAGACGTAGCCCGTTCAGGGTTACAAGTTGACCATGCCTTGCGCCCTGTGTTTCATCGTTCTTGACCCCTCCAGAGGCGCCCACCTCAAATAAGGATCAAGCTTTGTTAGCTGGACGCATACTCCTACTTGCCGACGACTCTATTACCATTCAAAAGGTTGTTGACCTGACGTTCGCTGATGAAGGCGTAAAAGTAGTTAGTTTCGGCAATGGTAGGGAAGCGGTTGAAAAACTGGAAGAGATTGCTCCAGACATCGTACTTGCTGACGTGTTCATGCCGGAGATGAACGGCTACGAGGTTTGTGAATACGTCAAGCGGCACGAGAAGCTGAAGCACATTCCTGTTATGCTTCTAGTCGGCTCGTTTGAGCCGTTTGACGAAGCGGAGGCGCGCAGAGTTGGCGCGGACGATATATTGACCAAGCCATTCCAATCCATTAGACGGCTGATCGACAAAGTTGGCGGCCTCGTTAGCGGACAAAAGCCGGCGGAAGCTCCTACTGCTGAACTTCCGAAACCGCACCAGCCCGCTCCGGAACCAGAACTACTCAGCACCGAAGAGATCGCCATTAGCACTGCTGACACTCAGCGACTGCCCGATGAGCTGAAGTCCCTTGCTCACGCAACAGCCACTTCGCATAACTCTGCTCGCCATGTCACTCCAAAACACGCGGACAAACAAACGATGGACAATTCAATCAAGTATCAAACCCCGGCGACCTCGGCTGAATCCGCGGACGCACTTTTAGATTTGGGCGACATTGGAAACGTGGACGACGCTATCGGTGAAGAGTTTGTCCTGGATGTCGAAATGAGTGATACGGAGCCGGAATCCGTGGCTGCCGGGTCTTCAGTTCAAGCTTACGGACAATCGCAAGCCACAGAAGCTTCGGGCCGAGGGTGGGAACATGCTTCCGAATACTCCGCCGGAACTCCGATCTCTTATCAGACAGATGAACAGCTGACGAGTCATGAGCAATTTGCGAACACGCAGGAATTCGCTCCTCAGGCGGTACCATCATATGAGCGTGTCCACGATGAGCACGAGATGGTTTCGCGAGATACTAGTCGAGCCGGCGCGTCCGGAAAGATAACTCTCGATCAACTTGCTCCCGAAGTAATTGACGCTATCGCTCGCCGCGCTGTCGAAATGCTTTCTGAAAAGGCAGTCCAGGAGATCGCTTGGGAAGTGGTGCCCGAACTCTCTGAAATAATGATCAAGCGGCAGTTGGAAGAAAAGAATCACTAACATCGAGCTGCAGATCTATAGAGCAGGTACGCCGGCAACGGAGTACCTGCTTTTTTTGTGCCTGCATGGATCGGATGCGCAGAAACTTGAACTGAGATGAAAAGCCTCGGCTCTTACCTTACAATGCCATACCAGACCAGGCGCTGAAATTACACAATTTCGATAACTAACTGATGGACATTCCGAAACAATACGATCCTAAAGAAGCTGAACAGCATCACTACTCACGTTGGGAAGAAGAAGGCTTCTTCGCCCCTGAAATCAATCGCGACCCAGACGCCCCGGTGTTCTCGATTGTGATCCCGCCCCCAAACGTCACGGGCTCTTTACACATGGGCCACGCGTTACAACACACGATGATGGATGTTATGACGCGCTACAAACGGATGTGCGGTTATCGCACGTTGTGGTTACCCGGAATGGATCACGCCGGTATCTCAACTCAACTCGTAGTGACTCGTGAGTTAAAGAAGGAAGGATTGAATAGGCACGAGCTGGGTAGGGAGAAGTTTGTTGAGCGAGTTTGGAAATGGAAGAACGAATCTGGCGGACAGATCACCACACAAATGCGGCGTGAAGGTGCCTCTGTCGACTGGTCGCGCGAGAAGTTCACGATGTCGGAAGAGCTTTCGCGTATCGTCCGGGAAGTATTTGTCCGCTTGTACCAGGAAGGTCTGATTTACCGTGGTCATCGGATCGTGAATTGGTGCCCCAACGATCAGACGGTGCTGTCAGATTTGGAAGTTCAGAAGGACCCACAAGCAGGCAAACTCTACTACCTGCAATATCCGATCAGAGGTAGCGAGCGACGAGTAACCGTTGCTACCACGCGTCCAGAGACAATGTTGGGTGACACTGCAGTGGCTGTGAATCCCAATGACGAACGGTACAAATCGATCGTTGGTGCAACGCTGTTACTGCCGTTAACTGGCCGAGAAATTCCAGTGATTGCGGATGATTTTGTGGATCCGGAATTTGGTACCGGCGCAGTCAAAGTCACACCTGCTCATGATCCGAACGACTACGAGATGGGTATTCGTCACGACTTGCCGCAGGTCGTGGTGATTGATGCGAACGCTCATATGACGGAAGACGCCGGACCAGAGTTTGTAGGATTAGACCGATACAAAGCCCGAGAGAAGGTTGTTGAGAAGTTTTCTGAACTAGGTCTTCTCGAAAAGGTAGTCGACTACGAGTTCTCGATTTCAAAGTGCGAGCGGTGCAAGACCGTGATCGAACCGCTGGTTTCGTTGCAGTGGTTCCTGCGGATGGAAGAGTTGCGAGATCTCGCGCTCGATCTATTAGCTCGCGAAGGTAAGCCTCGATTTGTTCCTGAACTTTATGAAAAGGTTTATAGCAACTGGCTCGAAAACCTTCGCGATTGGACCATTTCGCGTCAACTATGGTGGGGACATCAGATCCCCGCTTGGTACACTCCTCATGGCGAAGTGATCGTTGCTCATTCATTGGAAGAAGCACGTCGTAAAGCTCGTACAGAAAATCTGACTCAGGACCCAGACGTGCTGGACACCTGGTTCTCATCGCAGCTATGGCCTTTCGCTACCTTGGGTTGGCCGGAGGAGACTAAGGACCTTAAGACTTTCTATCCAACGTCCGTACTCGTTACTGCTCGTGACATCATTTTTCTCTGGGTGTCCCGCATGGTGATGATGGGAATGAAGTTCGTCGGTCGTGAGCCTTTTGAAGATGTCTACATCACCGGCACGATCCTGGATCCGCAAGGTCAGCGAATGTCCAAGACCAAGATGAACGGAGTCGATCCGCTCGAGGTCTTTGACAAGTACGGTGTTGATGCTACGCGAATCATGCTCGCTTCGGTTGGCAGCACCGACGTTCGGTGGAATGAAAAACAGGTCGAGTCGTATCGCAATTTTGCCAATAAGATCTGGAATGCAGCGCGGTTTGCACTCTTGAACTCAGAAGGTGCACGCGTCTCTCCGGCTAGCTTGAGCGGCAGTGATTCAGAGCTTGCGTTACAAGATCGTTGGATCGTCTCACGCCTAAACAAGACAGCACGAGATCTCCGTTCAGCTTTAGAGAATTATGACTTTCACGAAGCAGTGCAAACGCTCTATCACTTCTTCTGGGATGATTTCTGTGATTGGTACATCGAACTGACGAAATCTGACGTGACTTCTTCAGACGCCACGCCCAGCCGCACCTTAGCTCGCACAAGACTGATAACGGTCTTAGAACACGCGTTGCGCTTGTTGCATCCGTTCATGCCTTACATCACTGAAGAGTTGTGGCAGCGATTACCAGGTGCCGACGCGACTCTCTTACATTCAGCATATAAAGGCGCGAGTCCAACCATCATGCTCGCAGCGTTTCCAGAGGTTCACGCTGAACTAATCGACGAAGCAGCCGAATGGGAGATGCAATCTCTTATCGATCTCATTTCGCGTGTTCGGAACATTCGGTCTGAGATGAACATAAAACCTGGCGAACGGATCTCTGTGTTGGTCGGATCTCCCGATGAAAAGTTGCGGCGAGTCTATAAAGAAGGAGCTGATAAGATCAGCAGGCTTGTTCGAGCGTCGGGAGTAATAGTTACCGACCAAATTGATGCTCCGAAAGCTTCAGCCAGAGCGGTGTTGGCCGGTGGTGCTGAGGTGGCGATACCACTTGAGGGACTGATCGATTTCGAGCAAGAGCGACAACGACTCGGAAAAGAACAGGAGAAGCTACGCTCCGAAGCGGCAAAGCTTAGCGCGCAACTTTCGAATCCTAATTTTGTAGAACGGGCGCCGGCCGAAAAAGTCAATGAGTTGCGCGTGCGCATTGCTGACATCGCCCAACGAACCTCGCAGCTGCAACAAACAGTCGAGAACTTGCAATGAATTGGTTTGATGAAGGAGCGCTATATTCGCAAATCGCCCTTTATCTTCGCGAAGATCTGGGTCGCGGCGATATCACAACTCAATCAATCGTGGCTCGTAACACACGCGCACGCGGTCGGTTCGTTGCCGGTGAGAAGATGATTGTGGCTGGTCTCGAAGCCGCTGAGGAAGTCTTTCTCACCCTTGATTCTCAACAGCAGCTCGAAGCGTTTGTTTCTGATGGTGAAGAGATCGAATCAGGAAAGGTGATCGCGCGTACTTCTGGATTTGCGGATGTGTTATTAGCGGGGGAACGAGTTGCTCTTAACCTTATTCAACGCTTATCGGCGGTTGCTACTCTTACAAGTCAGTATGTTCGTGCCGTCGAAAACACGGGGGCAGTAATCGTCGACACGAGACAAACGACGCCCGGAATGAGGCTGCTGGAGAAGTACGCGGTACAACTCGGCGGTGGACAAAGTCACCGCTTTGGTTTGGATGATGGGGTGGTGATCCGCGCGAACCACATCGCCGTAGCTGGAGGAATCGCTGCTGCAGTCACGGGGGCAAAGGCGAGATTAGGACAGGTACATAAGATCGAGATTGAGGTCAGCACCGAAAATGAGGTGCGTGAAGCGCTCAGCAACGGCGCTGACGTACTGCTATTTGAAGACCTAAGTCCTGAACAATTTAGGCCGCTGGTCGACGTAGTCCGCGAACTCTCGCCAAAGGCAACTATCGAATGTTCCGGTCGGATTACGCTCGAAAATGTTCAGGCTTACGCTAACGCGGGTGCGGACGTGATTGCGGTCAGTGAATTAACCGCCTCGGTACGACACATGGCGGTCAGCCTTCAGATACAGCCGTTTTGATTGGAACTGTTGTCTGGACAAAACGTGCAGTAGTTTGTAGGGCGTCCGTGCGCGGGGTCCCATAGTTGCACTCGGATCAGAGGGGACGGCCACGGACGGACGCCCCCACAGGTTAAGACATCTGAAAGCAACTTGTAGGCATCTCCGTTAAGGGCGTATCTTTTACGCAGTTATTTGCCCTGGAGTAAGTAATGAGAATAAGAACAAATCACATCCCGCTTTTGGTACTTCTACTCTCGTTTATTGTTGGTTTCAGTTTCGCCGAGGCGAATGCGCAAAAGCGAACCAAGAAGCGAAGCGTCAGAAGACCCGTTGTTACAAATCCTGCGATTGCTGAGCCTGGCGAAGAACAGATCTCCGGTAGTGATGCGAAGGTAGTCAGCACCGCTGATGAAAACGGGACAGCATCAGATCAAACCGAGTCGGGCTCCACGCGCAGAACGGCCGCGCGGAAGAAGCCGCAATCTGACCAGATGCAAGACACCATCAACGCTTTATCAACTCAGGTCGGCACACTGAATGAGACTCTGACCAAGATGCGCGAAGAGCAGAAGTCAATGCTCGACATGGAACGTCTAACTCGCGCCGAAACGCGTGCTGAGAGTTTACGAGCGCAACTTCGCGAAGTGCTGGAAAAGTCCAGCAATCTCCAGGCAAGAGTTGAAGAAATTGACTATGCCGTCAAACCTGAGAACATCGAACGCTCCATTGCTGCTTATGGCACCACTCGGCCAGAGGAGCTGCGCGATGCGAGACGGCGTCAGCTCGAATCAGAAAGGACGCGCCTTCAAACGCAGTTGGCTACGCTGGAAAACAGTCGCGTTAGGCTAGAGTTGGCAATCTCAACCGCCGATCGCGAAGTCGACATGCTTCGCGAGCGACTGGATAAGGCTATGAATTCTGAATCGACGCAGCCACTGCCGACGCCGGATACGAATACTCCAACTGAACCGCCTCCCGAAAAAAATCCTTACCCTCCACAATAGGCAATCAGGGACAACACCCATCATGGGAACGGTTTCACACGCGAGGATTTACCGCATGATCAACGAGGCCACGTCTCGCGGTGAGAACGTTGTTGTCGCCACCGTAGCTCACACGCGTGGCTCAACACCTCAACAACGCGGCGCGAAGATGTTGTTCTTTGAAGACGGCAAAGTTGCGGGTACTGTGGGAGGCGGATGTATTGAAGCAGAGGTTTGGGCTGAAGCTCGCGAGGCGTTTCGCTCGAAAAGATCGGCTCTTCATCACTTCTCGTTAACTGCTGAAGATGCGAGCGAAGAAGGCATGGTATGTGGCGGAACGATGGATATTTTTATTGATGTAATCGAGGACCGACAAATTTAAAATTTGAAATTTGAAATTTAAAAATTTCATGTCTTTCATCGAGAACTACAAAGCGAAACATCAGCATCCGCTCAATAAGCTGGCGCACTCAGTCGGAATTCCACTGATTCTCTTATCGTTGCCCGTTGTGTTCTTCAATTGGCGCTGGGCCTTGCTCCTTTTTGTTGTCGGTTGGATCTTTCAATTTGTTGGTCATGCGATCGAAGGAAATCAACCTGCGTTCTTCACCAATCCGATGTACCTGGTGATTGGTCCCTTATGGCTGGTACGTCGAGCCATTGCTGCGATCGGTTTGATCAGGCAAACCCCCTCAAGGTAACCCTTCGGTTTCTCATGGATCCCCGAAGCAAAGTTCCGTCGAAATCGGTTTCCAAAACAATAGAGCGAACACTCAACGAAGGACGAGTCTGCGTGCTCGTGACCCTTATCGGCGGTGACTCGAATATTGGAGCCAAGCTGGTGCAAGACGCGTCAGGAGAGTGGACCGGCACGCTCGGAAACGAATCTTTGGATGTTGCGGTGACGAGGCAATGCGTCGATTTTCTTACTTCGCGAGAAGACGCGCGCACGTTTCATGTTAAAGAGTTTGCTCCCGAACTCGTTGCTTTCGCGGATGTGCGGCTTCTGTTTGAGCGTATTCAACCTGAGCGGCGGATTGTGATTTGCGGCGCCGGACACGTAGGAGCTTCACTAGCACGATTGGCAAGCATGATGGGCTATGAAGTGAGTCTGATTGATGATCGCGCGGAGTTTTTGGCCCTCGAGTTGTTTCCTCAAGAACGCATCGAATTGATTAAAGCCACAGATTGGGGTGACGCTGTTCGTGCCGCAATAGGAAACGGAGGAGGTGTTGCCGTGGCGATTGTCACGCGCGGACATAACGAGGACGAGCAGTGCTTGCGCGCCGTAATGACTACGAACCCAGATTACATTGGACTGATCGGAAGCAAACGTCGGACGAACATAGTATTGGAGCGTCTGCGATCGGCTGGTGCGGAAGAATCGAAGTTGCGGAAGGTCCACGCACCAGTGGGACTTGATATCGGAGCCGTTACACCTGAGGAAGTGGCGCTCGCAATTCTTGCAGAAGTGGTTTCTGAACGAAGGGGAGGGAAGGGCGGATCGCTTTCAGCATGGAGACGCGCATCAAGTCGGAATCCCGACGAGGGCGGAAGTTGTGAAGAAAACCAGACTTAGCCGCGGATTTAACGCGGATAACACGGATCTGATTGAAAAGATACACTGGAAGATTGGTTTTGATCCGTGTCATCCGCGTAAATCCGCGGCCTATTATTTTTTGTGGCTTTTGTCGTTGTTGGAAGACCTGTTGTGCAAAGTAATTCCTCATTGCTTCTTCAGGTACTTATCAGGTAGTGGTGCCTTTTCACTTTCACCCTGCCAGAAGATGGTCACAATCCACCAACGTTGGCCATCATTCATCAGTTGAATGCTGTTGATGCCCCGAGCAAATGGTTTCGCATCGTCAATCTTGTGGCGAGACTCGTAAGTACTGAACACCTGTGCGATCTGTCCAAACGAATCCGTCTCCCGCGAAATCTCTTTCTCGAAAAATCCTTCCTTCTCGAGTAGTTCACTGCTCCGCGTGATGTAGTCCTCAAGTGTCAATACTCGTGACCCAAAGCCACCACTTTGGCGAGGACCGGTTGGAATCAGTCGTGCGCCAGGAATAAACAACGAACGCATCCGATCCCAATCTCTCTTCTTACCTGCTGGTCCTGAGATAACGTCATAAACGGCTGCAATAATCGCATCCATTGAGGCTACGTCGGTCGGGTTCGCTGCTGGCGGAGTTTGTGTTGCTTGCGCAGGAGGAGCAGTTTGACCTGCTGCTCGATCATTTTGAGCGATGGACGCTGTTGGAAAAATCAGAGTGAAAACAGAAAGTACGATTGCGAACATGAATGATTTCATGGTGACACCTCCGCACAATTTTGCGTCGGTATTAGAGCATGTGGATCTTTGGTCTGCAACAACGCGATCCTAGGCTTCTTCGCCGTCTTTGTATTCTAAGCATCACAATGGTTGAATGTGTTTTCGCAACAATTACTACTGAGTGCGTACAATGCGTCTTAAGGAGAGACGCCAAAGAATTCTGAATGGTTTCAGAGCTGGAGGAGATCGCCGGAACAGGTGAAAGCGCAGCCCCGACTCGCATCGGGATGTTTCGTGCGCTTTCTCATCGGAACTATCGCGTCTTTTGGATCGGCGCTTTCCTTTCAAACGTCGGCACCTGGATGCAGGCTGTGGCCCAGGGCTGGCTCGTGTTACAGCTGACCGATTCACCTTTCTGGCTCGGTGTGGACGCTTTCATGGCAACTGTTCCCGGGCTTTTCCTCACTTTAGCAGGCGGAGTTTTTGCAGACCTCGTTGACCGGCGTCGTCTCCTTCTTTATACGCAGGTCTTAGCCGGGCTCGCCGCTTTGGCACTCGCGATGTTGGTTTGGACCAATAACGTGAGTCTCTGGATGGTCCTCGGTTTTTCATTCATAACTGGTTGCTGTATGTCACTCGCTGGACCTTCGTATCAAGCGATGACGTTCGACCTCGTCGGAAGGGAAGATCTGGCAAATGCGGTTGCGCTCAATTCTTCCCAGTTTCAGCTTTCTCGCGTAATTGGACCACTGTTCGCTGGACTGGGTTTCAAGTACTTCGGTTTGGCGGGATGCTTCTTCGTAAATGGTCTCTCTTTTGTAGCCGTGGTCGTTGCGCTGAAGATGGTTCATTTGGACAAAGATACGAAGACCCTCGCAACTCCTTCGGTTAGAGATACTCGCGCATTTTGGAGAAACCTCCTCGATGGTTTTCGGTACGTTCGCAATCGCCCTCGAGTCGCTTCACTCTTGACCCTTTCCGCTGTTTCAAGTTTTTTCGGCGCTCCGTATATGACACTTATCCCCGTGTTCGCGCGCGACATCTTTCGTTTGGGCGCGACTGGACTGGCGTTGATGATGGGTATCGCTGGTGCAGGTGCGTTCTCAGGTGCACTCTTGTTGGCTTACCTCGGGGACTTTAAGCGGAAGGGGTGGTCCGTTCTGGGTGGCTCGATCTCTTTTGGCGTGTGTTTGATCGCGTTTGCCACATCGCCCCATCTTATGTTGTCGCTGGTATTCTTGTTTGGAGTGGGGTTCTCCATCGTGACCTCCGTCGCAGTGACCAACACGCTCTTGCAGAAACTGGTGACTGACGAAATGCGCGGTCGTGTAATGAGCATGTTCATCCTCACGTTTATCGGAACGATGCCGGTAGGAAACTTGATCAGTGGTGCGGTTTCCGAGCGCTATGGAGCACCAATGGCGCTGACAGTCGGTGGGGCGGTGATAGTTGGCTACACCAGTATCGTTGCAATTCGCAATAGACGTTTAAGATCGCTTCATTGAAACACCCCGGGGCTTTAGTCGTGGTGCTTTAAGTTCAACCTAGAAATAGCGTTTCTAATTCTCGATCAGACACCACAGGGTTTTAGCCTGTGGTCTTTCAACTTCAACCTAGATATGTGCCGGCCAAATACAAGCTGACGCCACAGGCTTCAGCCTGCGGAGCCTCAATTCCAACCTAGTTCCGACGCATCGCAGCACAGCAAGACACCACAGGGCTTCACCCTGTGGAGCTTCAATTTTCAATCTCGTCGTGAAATGGTTTCTGCCGACCGTTCTTTGGTTCGAGTCACCGCAACACTTCCTTAGGTTGAAGGTGGTTGAAACACCACAGGCTGAAGCCTGTGGTGTCTGATCGAGAGTGGTTTAGGCGCTGTCTAGGTAGAAATTGAAACTCCACAGGCTGAAGCCCTGTGGTATCACTGTCTCGATGTAACTCTATTGTGCTCCTGAAGTACTGCCCACGTTGCAAGAATCGACGCGCCAGCCCGTTCTAACAGGCGAACAGTCGCGCCCATGGCGCGCAATCACATCTGAAGGAGTTGAGCAAATAATGCTTACTCGAAGAGCTTTTCTGCCTTTCCTAATTCTTGCGTTTCTCACATTGTCTACAGCTGCATCGGCTCAAGGAGTAATCGTGCCTGGGCCTTGCACTCGCTGTCCCGACATGCCGCGAATGCCGATAGCCTTGCCACGTTCTCTGCCCGTGAAGTCGATCAAAATCGACACGAAGATCACATCTCAGGTCGCGACCACCCACGTAGAACAGATCTTCCGCAACGATACCGACGCCACACTGGAAGGCACATACTTCTTTCCAATCCCCGAATCCGCTTCCATCAGTGAGTTCGCGATTTGGGACGGAGGCCGAAGACTCGTTGGCGAGGTTCGTTCACGCGAAGAAGCGCGACGAATCTATGACGAAATAGTTCGAAGGCAGCGCGACCCTGGGTTGTTGGAGTACGCCGGTAAGAATCTCTTCCAGGCAAGCATATTTCCGATTCCACCCCACTCTGACAAGAAGCTTGAACTTACTTACACGCAGGTTCTGCGTGCTGAAGCCGGAACCGTCTCTTATCGCTATCCGTTAGGAATCGGCAGGCAAGCAGCTCAAATTGATTCTGTCTCCGGCAGTATAGAGATTGAGAGTAATTTGCCGCTTAGAAACATCTACTCTCCAACTCATTCCATCGATGTGAAACGGGATTCTGATCGACGCTCGATGATCTCTTTTGAATCCGCGCGAGGACAGGAACCGCAGGACTTTCAACTCTTCTATACGCTCACGCGCGAAGATTTTGGTGTGACTCTCGTGACTTATCGTGAAGCAGGAAAGGATGGGTACTTCCTGTTGATGATCTCTCCGAAAGATGACTGGTCCGATCAAGAGTACTCGGCCAAGGACATTGTGTTTGTTCTAGATGTGTCTGGATCAATGAATGAAGCCGGGAAGATGGAAAAGGCACGTGCGGCGTTGTTGTATGGCGTTCGCATCTTGCGCCCGCAGGATCGCTTCAACATCATCGCCTTTGCCGGCGAAGACCGCTTGATGGAAACAGGTCTTATCGCGGCGGACGATGCAGGTCGTAAACGAGGGGAGACATTCGTCAATTCTTTACGTGCAGGAGGGGGCACAAACATTAATGATGCGCTGCTCACTTCGATGCCGCAGTTTCGCGCAGCTGACCGCCCGCGAATCCTGGTGTTTCTCACTGATGGATTGCCCACAGTCGGTGTGACTAACGTCGGGCGCATCGTCGACAACGTTCGCTCTGCGCGGCCCAATGGTGTCCGGCTGTTCACATTTGGTGTTGGGTACGACGTAAATACGGCGTTGTTAGATAAGCTCGCAGCGGAGAATGGTGGTGTCGCTGATTACGTAGAACCAAATGAGGACCTTGAAGTGAAGGTTTCCAACTTCTTTGCGAAAATCAATTATCCAGTGCTCACCGATCTTCAGCTCGATCTTGCTGGAGTCGACTCTGATCTAATTTATCCACGCACCTTGCCCGATGTTTTTCGCGGATCGCAAGTAACCCTAATCGGTCGCTATCGAAATCCGTCGGATCTCGACTATGTCCGGCTGACTTTGAACGGCAAATCCGCTGGAGCTGCAAAGGTGTTCGTTTATGACAACCTCCGTTTCCCATTGCGGAATGAGCAGAATGACTTCCTGCCGCGGCTTTGGGCCACTCGTCGTGTGGGATGGTTAATGGAACAAGTACGCACTAACGGCGAGCAACAAGAGTTGCGTGATGAGATAGTGGATCTAGGTACTCGGTACGGAATTGTGACTCCTTATACTTCGTACCTGGCGCTCGAGCCCGGCGCAGCTCCGGTGCGAAATATCACTGCACTTTCCAAAAATCGTTCAGCCACTGGCGGATTTTCTCGCGACCAGAAAGCACCTCCTCCAAAACCAGCTGGTGCGGAAGCAACGACTGGCGCGCTTGGAGTGCAAGAAAGCAAACGAGCGCGAGCTCAGCAGGATGTCTCTCGCGTGGAGAGCAATATACGCACGGACCAGGTGAAAACGGTTGGTGGTAAGACTTTCTACCTTAGAGATCGCGTATGGACCGACTCTGAATACAAAGCAGATGCGAAGTTGCCAGAAACGCGGGTCAAGTTCGCGAGCTCTGAGTATTTCGATCTTCTAAAGAGTCATCCAAAGCTCGGAACTTTTCTGGCATTGGGAGAAGAAGTGTTGGTCGTCTTCGAAGGTCGAGTTTATCGAGTTGAGGGTGCCAACTGAGATTTGCAAAATTCAGTCGAAAAGCTTTATGGGCGTCCCTTCGTGGACGCCCTTTGTTTCGCACGTATCAAGAGAATTGTCGCGTCATGAAATAGGGGTGCTCCGGAGGGACGCCACTAAAGGATTCTTGTCAGTACAGCGCAATCTGTGTAAGAGTCTACTGTAATAAATCGCATAGCAATCTGAGCCCCAGTGAATTGGAACGCACGCATTGATGTGCGCGAGTTCTCCGATTGACTTGCGTGTAGTTACAACTCCCACGGACGAAGAAGCGCATGAATTCAAAATTCAATCTCGGCCAACTGTTTCTTCTACTGACAATACTCAACGCTGCGGCAATCAATTGTTTTTCACAGGAAGGCTGGACCTCAACCCGAGTAGGTCCTGCGGGACAAGATCTGAATACAGTTTACTTCCTTGACAGCAAACGCGGTTGGGTGGGAGGAGACAACGGCTTTCTCAGTCGCACCGACGATGGTGGGAGAACCTGGGTGCAGCAGGTTGTGGGGACCACTGCAGCTATCAATGACATCTACTTCCGCGATAAGGAAGACGGATTCTTGTTGGCTGGCGATACGATCTTTGTGACACGTGATAGTGGAATTCGTTGGACGCAATCTCGGCGATTCTTGCCTCACGAGTTTGACGGAGCTTCCGTAGAGCTTTACAGCGTCCGATTCCCGAGTAAGAAGCGCGGCTGGGTTGTCGGCTCCATTAGTAAGCGAGACCAGGTGATCGACAGCATTGTTGTTCGCACTGAGGATGGTGGTGACACCTGGCAGCGACAAAGAGCGCCCAGCAAATTTGAGTTGATCCATCTCGACTTCGACAATGAAAGACGAGGTTGGATCGCTGGAGCCGGTGGCACGATTCTCAAGACAGACGATGGTGGGTTGACCTGGTCACCGCAAAAATCAGGCGTGACTGGAACGATCTACCACGTTGATGTTCGCGACGAAAAAAGAGGATGGGCAGTGGGCGAGCGGGGCTTGATCCTTCGCACCTCCGACGGCGGTGACCATTGGGAACCGGTTAATCAGGAAAAACGTTCGACGCTCCTCAGCGTCCAATTCATTACTGACGACGAGGGCTGGGCTGTGGGCCGAGCAGGAACGATCTTACGCTCGAGTGATGGTGGTCGTACTTGGATTCAACAAGAATCATCAACGACGCAAAACCTTTACGCGCTACATTTCAACAAGAAGATCGGATGGGCAGTTGGAGGAGACGGCATTGTCCTCCGTTACGAAAGGTAGCCGTTGTTTTTGCGCAAACAAAAACGCCCGGCATGGCCGACATGCCGGGCGAATCACAGGAGGAACCGAGTGTTAGGGTTGCCGCTATTCTTGCGGCGTTCCTTTAACCTCATCCATTAAGATGCACCTGTCTTGCGTGAAGTTGCTTATCTGTCTCGATTTCAGAATCTTCATTCTTCCTTTGTACCTGTGAATGATAACGGCGGAGTGTCCTGCAGGCTTATGGTTCCTGCTATCTGATCTGCCGAGATATCTCCGACGATCTGAGCCTCAAATTCGTGCCCATCCATATTGAAGTTCAAGATACCCGTAAATGCGCTGCCTTCTAACGCTGCGCCTTTCAGTACCGCATTCCCCATCTCTGACTCTACCTGCCCTGTGATACCCAAGTCGGTAACCCTCAGTGTCAAGCTTGCTGGAATGTTCTGACCCAGCGGAGTTTCAATGTCGAGTCTCCATCTGCCTTCGAGATCCTTAGGTAGAATTGCACTCAAACTCGACGGCGTAGTCGACGGCCTTTCTTTCCTCTTACCGGCGGTGTTGTAAAACTCAATCTCAGTACCAGCGTACGGCTCTACTTGCTCCACAATCTGACGCCCATCTCCCACGATCACAATCGCTGCTTTGTCAGGTCTGATATACCGTTCAGCGACTTCCTGGACTTGGCCCAGCGTTACAGCTTGTACTCGATCTCGATATGTCTGGAGATAGTCGGCTGGCAACCCAAACATCTTTATCTGCACGAGCTGATCGATCAGTCCTTCTTGTGTTTCCAACCGAATCGGGAAGACGCCGGTCAAATACGATTTGGCGTCGTTCATTTCTCTCTCCGACACGCGCTCGTTCCGAATCCGAGTCAGCTCATAGAAAAACTCCTTTAGTGAGTCGCCGGTTACCGGTGTTCTGACTTCAGCGGTTGCGCGAAAAGTTCCAGCGCTACGACGCGCATCCAAATTCGAGTACGCGCCATACGTATAACCTTTCTCTTCTCTGAGGTTCATGAACAAGCGCGACGAAGCATTTGCGCCAAGCACCGTGTGCATGAGCAGCATTGGAAAATAGTCCGGGCTTGTTCTTGTGATACCGAGATTGGCAATGACGATATTTGATTGTGCAGAACCTGGTCGATCAACTATGTAGGCTGAGCGCTGCTGACGTTGAGGTGGCTCGGGAAATTCTTCGGCGGAAATCGATCTCGGATCCCATTTACCGAAGAGCTCCTCAATCTTCTTGAGAGTCGGACCTGTTTTTAGATCACCCACCAGAATTAGCACCGCATTGTTTGGAACCAGTCGCGAGCGATGAAACTCGATCAACCGCTCGCGTGAAGTTGCATTGATCGATTCCGGAGTCGGTGCCACAACGGAGTAGGGATGATGACCATACATGACTCGAGAGACCATCTCGGTCGCGAGAAATGAAGGTTGAGCTCGTTGCTGTTTCAGACTCTCAATGGTGTTTTGGCGCGTGAGCTCAACTTCGTTCTCGGGAAACGATGGGTGAAGTGTCACGTCGGCCATCAACTCCAGAATCTGATCGCTGAAGTCTGCGAGCGAGGACGCTGCGACGGTTGTGTAATCGGAATTAGCTCCAGCGGTCAGGGATGCGCCAATGCGAGCTACTTCTTCAGCGATTTGACGGCTGGTGCGCGACTCCGTTCCCTCAGACAGCAGGCCTGCCATCATGTCTGTCAAACCTGGAAGGTCTGCAGGGTCGGCTGCGTCACCGGAGCGGAACGCTAACCTGTAACTCACAAGGGGGAGCTTGCTGTCTTCAACGATTACCAATTCAAGACCGTTCGCAAGCGTAGTTTCAGTAGCACTCGGCAGTTTGATTGGCCGAGCGGGCAATGGTGCTGGTGGATGTTGGCGTACTGATATCGATGAACTCATATTATCCATGCAAAGGTCCGGAACCTGGTCGTGTGTGCTTCGGGGGATCGGCCGGCTGTTCCGGCCTCTCGGGATGTTCAGGCTCACGTTCGATTACAACAACTTCAGGCTCAGCAGGCGGTTGGACTGGTGGTCGAGCTGGGACTTGTGGAGCTGGCGCGGAAGGTTGCTTCGGTTCTCCCGGTGGTTGCGGTGAAGCGGCGGCTGGTAATTGCTCCTCGTCAGCTGCGGCTTCTGGAACAATGTCCAGCACCACGCGATTGTCTACATTCAGATATTGATTAGTCACAGCCTTGATTTGATCCGCTCTCACACTCAAATAATGTTCCAACTCAGAGTCGAATACTGACGGGTCGCCGTCATACAAAGCGTATTCCGCCAATCGTTGCGCTCTGTACATCGTTGATTGGCGTCCACGAACTGCGTCATTGCAGAGCGAGTTGCGCAGTTTCTTCATCTCGTCAGGCGTAGGTCCTTCGGTTGAGAGTCTATGGATCTCACCGAAGATCTGATTTCGAATTACGTCCACTTCCTGTCCTGGCTTTGGTAACGCGAAGATATAGAGTGCTGATGGACCACGTCGTTCGTCGATACCGCCCTGAATAGAGACAACCGACTCATCGCCCTTCACGAGCTTTTGATATAGCCGTGAGCTGTCACCTTCGAAGAGTAACTCACCAGCAAGAGACAGAGCGTAAAACTCTGGTGTTCTCCTCGCCGGAATTTTCCAACCAAGGACGAATGCCGGAGCCGGAGCGAGTTTGTCCAGGAAGGTTTCCTGTCGCGCCGTCACGTCGGCTGGTTCATTTACGTCTACACCCGGTGGCGCAGGTTGACTAGGTATATCGTCAAAGTATTTCTCGACGAGACCTCGCGCCTCAGCTAATTCAAAGTCTCCAGCGATCGTTAGAACAGCGTTATTAGGTGCATAGTAAATTCGGAAGAACTCGCGCACGTCCTCAATCGTTGCCGCGTCGAGATCCTCCATCGAACCGATTGTTGAGTGAGCATTTGCCGGGTTTTGAAAAATAAGCTCGTTGATTCTCAGAAACGCGTTCACATAAGGTTGGTTGTCATACCTCAATCGCTTCTCTTCCTGAACGGCGTTACGCTGATTGTCCAAATTCTCCTGAGTGACTTTCAACGAGCGCATGCGATCGCTTTCCAACCACAGCGCCAAAGGCAGGTGGTTACCCGGTAGCGTCTCAAAGTAGTTGGTACGCTCAGTCGACGTAGTTCCATTCATCGTTCCGCCGGCATTGAATATGTATTGGAAGTGCGCAGCCTTGGGAACGTTCTCGGAGCCTTGAAACATCATGTGCTCAAAGAGGTGCGCAAACCCGGTACGACCATATTTCTCATTGCGTGAACCTACATCGTAGTAAACCGCAATCGAGACGACCGGAACTGAATTGTCCTTATTGAGAACCACCCGTAGACCGTTGGTAAGAGTAAATTGTTCGATTGAAGTAGGTGGGAGTTGAAAAGTTTCTGCCACAGTGATCTCGTTCCTGTTGAGTTGGTGAACATGCCTCAGCCGCGCGCGTAGGGGAGCACAGGTGAAGGGGCTACTAAGTGGGGGAAAGGGCCTTTAGCCAGGCCCTTCGTGTATCAATCCGCGCAGCTCAGCACGGAGACGCTCGATTTCCGCAAGCTTCTGTTGCACACGTTCGAAAAGGGCCGATTGCGTCTTGATCCCTTCGTCAATTAAAAACCCGGCAGCTTCAGCGCGACTGCGGAAAACTCCCGCTTGGACCAGCTGTTCAAGTTTGTCTTGCGCTTCAGGGGAGATTTTGACGGCCACAACATAATCGTCCTTCGCCGACATCGCCTTTTCTATTGTTCGGCTGATGTCTCTGCCGATTGCGCTCAAGGACTCGGGAATTCGTGAGGCAATATCGCGCACCGAATTCGCGGTTCGCGATCTCTCTTCGCGTCCTTCATCATCGTCGGGTCGAAGCAACAAATCGTCGACGGTCTCTTCTGGATTGTGATCTTCTCTGTGATAAGGACTGCTCATTGAAAATACTCCTTTAACCGATCGATAAGATCAAAGTTTCATCGAATACGTTGTATGTCGTTATTTGGTTCATTCTACGGACCGCTTCAAAGAGCCGTCAAGCAGAGCACCATCGGCGCGACTGAACGATTCTTACCGTCTGGAGTTTCTCCTCATTTGATCGTTTTAAGTGATCGTCGATCTTTCAATGGGTTGCTCGTCGGAACGGCTTGCCCGGTTCCGCCGCATCCGCTATATTCAGGCCCCAGGCCCGATAACTGAATAATTTTCCAGCTATGTAGGGCTCATTAAATGTCTACAGAGGCTTCGTAGTGAACAGGACAATCTCTCGCTTCGCAACCGCTCTCGTCGTCTTCTTATTTCTCTTCTCGTCCTTTGCCTCTGCTCAGCAGCGACCCCAAACACAATCGCCGTTGGGTACAAGCTCAGCTGGAAAAACTGTGTCCGGTAATACTGGTTCCAGCAGGCGCATCACCCGCGGTAGCCCGAGTCCTGCGTTGCCGTTAATCGAAAGAGATTTCGAAGAAGCAATGAAAGTCATCGAGGACAGCTACATTACCGGCAGCGATCTCGACTACAACTCGATCGTCAAGTCTTCAGTACTGGGCATGCTTCGCTCGCTCGATCCTCATTCAAATTACTACGATCGAGAAGAGTTTGAAGAGCTAAAGACAGATCAGCGCTCAGAGTATTTTGGCATCGGAGCCTCGATTCAGAACTATGCAACCGGACCTGACACAGACACATTTATCACGTCAACCTTTGAAGGATCTCCCGCCGCGCGCGGAGCACTAAGATTTGGAGATCGCATTCTGGAGGTCGACGGCGTAAGTATGACCGGTAAGCCTTCGCTCGAGGTGCGTGACAAGATTCGTGGACCACGCGGCTCTGTAGTGAGGCTTAAACTCGAAAGAGCAGGTGACAAGAAGATTCAAACTGTCGCGCTGACTCGCGATGCTGTGCCGCAGCCGTCCATTCCTGACGCTTACATGGTTAAACCCGGAGTGGGTTATGTCGATATGACTCGTGGCTTCAATTACACCACTACCGATGAACTCCAGGACGCGCTGGCTCGGTTGCATGCAAAAGGAATGCAGGCTCTAGTTTTGGATCTGCGAAATAACCCAGGCGGATTTTTGGACCAGGCGATCCACGTAGCCGAGGTTTTCCTTTCCAACGGTCAGTTAATTCTTACGCAGAAAGGCAGAAATGGTTTTCGGGATAACTCATACGAATCACGCAACAGCTCACCTGACCTGACTCCACTTGTGATTTTGATCAACGGCAACACTGCATCAGCTTCAGAGATAGTTGCCGGTGCCATGCAGGATCATGATCGCGCTCTCATTGTTGGCACTACGAGCTTCGGAAAGGGACTTGTCCAGAGCATTATTCCGTTGGAATACGGAGCAGGGCTGACGTTAACCTCGGCCAAGTACTACACGCCGTCGGGCCGTTTGATTCAACGTGATTACTCGACAGGTGGCTTTTACGACTACTATACGCATGGTGGTTCAATCCAATTGGACAAGCCTGAAGAGCCATCTAAACCTTCCGGTGAAGAGAAGAAGACTGACACCGGACGCGCTGTTTATGGCGGAGGCGGCATTGCGCCGGACGAGACGGTGAAGCCGCGGACGATTTCCCCCATGCAGCGTCGCTTGCTGAATCCTGTTTTTACTTTCTCACGCGAACTGGTCAACGGTCGCATCTCGGGTTTTGAATCCTTCAAGATTCAGGGTCCGCTCGACCTGGAACATGAATTGAAGTCATCTGACTTTCCGATCACGCCCGCCGTTTACTCGGCCTTGAAAGAATTTGTAGCAAAGGATCCGAACTTTTCTCCGTTGGCAGCTTCGTTGGATCACAATCGTTCATTCGTTGAGCTTCAGTTGCGTTACAACATCGTCACCGCAGCGTACGGTCGCTTCAGTGCAGATCGGGTTTTCATTACGAGCGACGATCCACAATTGACGAGGGCGCTTGAAGCTCTACCGCGAGCGCGTAACCTCGCGTCATCTGCAAGACAGCACAGACTCCAACCTTAATAAAACCTCAACTCAACTGGCCGCAGAGTTGCCTCATCGGCTCTGTTTCAGCCATAAAACACGATCTTGCATCTAAAACTCTGCTCGTGTTATCGTTTACCTGAGCAGTAACGGAAAGTGAGGGGGCTAATGACACGCTCAATCCGAACTCTGGTTAACACTCAAGAGCTTGGGAGGGCTATCCGGCGTCGCAGAGATGAACTTCAACTGAGCTTGCGTGACGTCGCAGATAAAACTGGAGTTTCGGCTTCCACGCTCTCGCGCATTGAAAATGGAACTGGTAAGCCCGATGCTGACAACATTGCACGCCTTACTTCATGGCTGGATATGCCTATGGAGCGCGTCCTCGCAGGAAGGCATGCCGATAGTCAAGCTGCTCAACCCGTCGTCTATTTCCCACATGAATCGACCCCAGAAATCGTAGAAGCTCATTTGCGAGCTGATCGCAATCTCACACCTGAAACCGCCTCAGCCTTATCGGAACTATTTCGGGTTGCATACTCGCAGTTCAGTCAAACAGGCCAAGAGAAGCGTAAGCGAAAGTAAGCTGGCGATCGGATGGTACAGATAACGCGTTTTGACCTTCCGCCTGGAGAAAAATGGCGGAGCTTTGAGTTGAAGGCAATCGGTTTACGAGACTTCGCGCGCCTTCGTCCAGAACAGCCACTCGATCCATTCAAGCTAGCCCGCTTTGCTAACTTGTTGGTCGTAGATTTTGAGAAGATCAAAGGTCTGAGCGAACAGGCACGAGAACACCTGTTAGGACCAGCATCTGGGCAATGGTCGGGCGGTGCTTGCTCAATTGCACTTCCGGACGGGCGTCGCATCGTAATCTTGAATCCGACACACGGTCGTATGCGCACTCACGCGACGTTGATGGAGGAAATATCGCACGTGTTTCTCGGTCATCAAGCCAGTCGACTAAAGGTCGTTGCTCAAGATGAGCAAGGGAGAACACTGTCACGTGACTACCGCAAGTCAGACGAGGAGGAAGCCTATGCAGTAGGTGCAGCAGCGTTGGTGCCGTTCTCTTCGCTTCGTAGAGCTGTTTTGAATGGCAACGCTAGTGACGAGATTGCCCGCTACTTCAAAGTCAGCCGTGACCTCATTGAGTATCGACTGAAGGTGACTCGCCTGTGGCAGACTTACCGAAAAGCTCACCCACCGCGTTGAGAACGCGCGCTTATTTGCGCACAGGTGACAATCACGATAACGTTAGAACAACCATGACTGAAGAAATAAAAGAGCTGCCGCTGCCTGGCCTGACTGTGGTCGATAAGCTGCGGATGTTGCTCGACATCACCAAGAAAATCAGTAGGTCTTTAGACCTGCAGGAAGTTCTGAATCTGGTGATGGATACTCTCGACTCACTGATTCCTTATGATGCGGCCGGCATCTTTGTACTGAAATGCCAACAGCCGCTCGAAGGAGATGAGGAACCGTGTGAGATGCAAGCCGAGGCGGTGCGAGGTTACGACATCAATGAACTATCAGACCTGCACCTGAAAGTCGGAGAAGGTTTTATTGGCCATGTAGCACTTACGCGTCAGCCAATAATCTCAGGTGACGTGCGTACTGACTCCATATACATCAATGCACGCGATGAAACGCGGTCAGAGATGGTTGTGCCAATTATCTCGAACGACGAAGTGATCGGCGTTTTCGATCTCGAGAGTGATGAATTAAACGCTTATGCGGAAGATGATCTCGAAGTACTGAACTTATTGGCTTCTCAGGTTGCAATTATTATTGAGAAGGTGATGCTGCATGAGCAGTTGATCGAGAAGCAACGTCTTGAAGGCCAGTTAGAAGTGGCCCGCCAGGTCCAGTTGGAGTTGTTACCTCCCAGAGATCCGCAACTGCAAGGATTTGACATAAGTGCTTACAACTATGCGACAGAAGAAGTGTCTGGGGACTACTACGACTGGGTGCGGACCTATGATGACCAGATCAGTCTTGTAATCGCTGATGTCTCAGGCAAAGGAGTTCCCGCAGCGTTGTTGATGGCGTTCCTGCGCGCGAGCTTAAGGGCGGCTACGCAGATTGGCTACTCACCGCACATCACTATGGCGAAGGTGAACAATCTGCTTTGGGAGTCGATCGAGCGCAACCAATTCGTAACGGCGTTTTATAGCGTGCTCGATGCAACCAACCGTTCTCTGTCGTACACGAATGCAGGACACAACCCACCAATCCTGCTGGATTCCAACGGTCAGATACTTTTCCTTGAGAGAGGGGGTGTGCCACTAGGTATGTTCAGAGACACTCGTTATCACGAGTACTATCTCAGTCTCGAACCCGGCGAAATGCTTGTGCTTTACACTGACGGAGTGACCGAGGCGATGAATCCACGCGGTGAAGAGTTTGGACGCGATAGGCTCGCCCAGTCAGTCAAGACTTCCGCCAACCTCAGTGCGAGGGATTTGATTGCTGCAGTTCACCGAGACGTAATGGACTGGACTGATGGGGAGGGAATCACTGACGACGCAACCTTCTTTGTCGTCAAGGGTCTACCTTGAGAATAGGGAGAAAGAAAAGACTGCCCGAAGGCAGTCTTCTCTTAAGTGGTAGTCCTGAATTGCGCGTTAATGCGCCGTGGGTGAACTGTGAGCGTGATCACCGCCCGGAGCTAGGGGAGCCCGGTAATCACCAAAGTGAAATTCTGCTTCAGCCTCTGAAAAAGCGTAAACATCAAAACCGTATGCATCGAGATAATCCGCCAAGTCATCGGGTGAAAGGAGATAAACGGCGGGAGCAAAACCCGCTTCAGCACGAATTTCCAGCAGGCGCTCGATCACTTCTAATGGAGCAAAGCATCTAACAGGGTCTCTGTAGGTAGCCATAACTGCAGCGCCTCCCTTCGACGATTGGGACTGTCACTTCATTCGAACTTCAGTCCCCTAAGTGAGCACTTTGATGTACGCCGCATCCGTTTCGTTTGTTCGCATTAAAGGATTTCTTTACGCCCGCTATGAAAGCTTTCAGAAGACAGAAAAGGTGGAAAACTTCAACCAAAGATGAGCAGCCAACAACCTTCAATGCCAAACTCACAAGCTGGTGGTCCGCCAGCTCCGAATTTTCTCGTAGTGCTCAGACAAATGCTGAGTGCTTCAGAGAAAGTGAGTGATTTGATCTTTTCACCCGGTCGTCCGCCCCAGATTGAAGTCTCAGGAAAATTACAGCCAGTTAAAATTGCCGGCCTGGAAAAACTTACACCTGCCCACACAGCAGGTATAGCCAAACTAATCATTGGAAATCACAACATCGCGGTTGAAAGCCTCGAAAAGTCCGGGTCGGCCGACTTGTCGTTCAGCGCTCCGGGCGAAGCTCGATTTCGCGTGAACGTCTTCAAGCAACGGGGCACTCACGCCATCGTGATGCGCGTAATTCCGATGCAGCCCCCGAAATTTACTGAGTTGAATCTGCCAGAACAATTGAAAGAGATCGTCGAGATGAAGAATGGGATTGTTTTGGTGACCGGTCCGACTGGTAGCGGCAAGAGTTCCACGTTGGCTGCCATAATCGATCTGATCAACGAATCAAAGTATTACCACGTTGTCACTATCGAGGATCCGATCGAGTTCCTGCACACACACAAGAACTCGACTGTTCACCAACGTGAGCTTCACTCAGATACACCTAACTTCGCAATCGCTTTGCGAGCGGCGTTACGTCAGGCGCCAAAAGTAATTCTGGTCGGAGAGATGAGAGACCGCGAGACCATTGAAGTAGCTCTGGAAGCAGCGGAGACTGGCCACCTGGTTCTTTCGACCTTGCATACGATCGATGCGTCGAAGACTGTGGATCGCATCATTGGTGTATTCCCAAAGAATGAGGAGCGAGTCATTCGCACCAGGATCGCGCAGTCATTTCGCTATATCATTTCCCAACGACTTATTCCCCGCTCAGATTCACCGGGTCGAATTGCAGCGATCGAAATCCTGAAATCCACCATGCGCACGCGAGAGTACGTCGAGAAAGGTGAGTCAGAGGGAAAGTCTCTTCTCGATGCAATGGAGCAGGGCGATCAAGACGGTATGCAGACATTCGATCGAGTGATCGAAAAGTTTGTGCGAGAGGGAATTCTGACAAAGGAAAGCGCGCTACCTTACGCAACAAACTCGAACAATTTACTGTTAAGACTGGCAGACTTCAGCGGAGAAGCGCCACCACCGCCGAAACCTTCCCCGGCAAAGGAGGAAGGTTCGATGCTTGATCTGATCGAACGATAATCGTAATTTCTTCGGGTGACACTTCTCCCAAAAGTCTAAGCCGCAATACCAAGGGGCAGCAGCGCGACTGCTAAGAAGGGCTTCTGCGATTGCTGAGTGCGCTCAACAGTTGAGCTGCTGCCCCGAGCTACAACATCCCATGAGCCATACAACCGCGTCCCGGTTATGCAATGCCGCATTGATGGTGCTCTTTTTCTGTGTGCGGTTAAGTACGACTGCGGCTCAGGACCCCGGGATCAAGATCGATCTGCCTGCCGATGGTCATGTACGGATAGAAAATCAGCATGGTGACATCCGAACCGAAGTTTGGAATGAATCATATGTGTTGGTATCAGCGACGTCGGATGAGAGCGTTACGTTCAAGCGGTCGCCCGTGGTTATTCAGTACAAGGACAAAGTGTTGCTGGTCTCAATCGTCCGTACTCCATTAGATCCCGTCGCGACGATTCTTTTGACCGTGAAAGTTCCCACGAGCGCGCAGGTTGAGATTGTGAGCGCGAAGGGAACCATCGTTCTTACCGGAGTCCCAGCCAATGCTTCGGCGAAGTCAGTATCAGGGAACATTCAAGCCAATCTTCCCCAACCTCTCAATGTAGACATAAATGCTCGCTCGGTCACCGGCAGCATCAGGTCGGAACTTGATGCACCGCTCGCCCAGGATGGTCACGTGCTCAGAACCCGAACTGGTACAGGAGAGCGAGCGCTGCGACTCGACAGTCAATCTGGTCAGATCACCTTAAGTCTTGCTCCCGCGGCCGCGACTGCGGCAAGCAGTGATGAGTCTCCTGCCAAACCATCTCTGGTCGGCAGCACATTGCCAACGACCCCCGGCGCCGGAACCCCGGCAAGCACTTCAAATACTGAAGAAGTTAGTGAGGGCGATGTTATTCGCGTCGATTCGCAGCTCGTCACACTGAATATGAGTGTGGTCGATCGAAATACCAATCGAGGCTTGCTGGGTTTGAATCAAGAGGACTTCAAGCTATTAGAAGATGGCGTTGAGCAGCGCATCTTGCAGTTTGATTCGGCATCTGCACCTTTCGACTTGGTATTGCTGATTGACCTTTCCGGTTCCACTCGGGATGTTGTAAAACTAATCCGTCAAGCTGCTCTTCGTTTCGTTAATGCAGCGCGGCCCTCCGACAGAATTGGGATAATCACATTCGCTGGAAAGACTGCGGTAGTCTCACGCCTGACTTTAGATCGCGAACGACTCCGCCAGAGCGTTGAGACGATCGACACAGCGTCAGGTGATACAAAGCTTTACGACGCAACTGACTTTGCCATGCGCGAGTTGTTATCTGATGGAAAGAGTACGCGCCGAACTGCGATTGTGCTCATGAGCGACGGACTTGATGGCACAGTACCTGGCGTTTTCGGCCAACAAGGATCCACACTTTCTTACAAGGGGCTCATCAGCAGAGTGCAGGAGTTCGATGGTGTGCTGTATTCCCTCTGGTTGAACACCTACTACGAGGCCCTCAATCCGAAGGACACGCAGCCAGAAGCTTTTGACACCGGGCATGATCGAATGAAGGAGTTGGCTGAATCTGGGGGCGGAACTTTCTATGAGGTTGAGCGTCTTGAAGATCTGGCAGGAGCTTATGAACGAGTAGTCATGGATCTTGGGACCACATACAGCATCGCCTATCGTCCCTCGAACAATAAGCGAGATGGGAACTGGCGTGCCATACGCGTGAACGTGAATCGGCCTGCGGCAGTAGCGCGGGGTAAACGTGGATACTATGCGAATTGATTTTCATTCCCTGCGGCTTTTGAGCTTCGCTTCCTGCTTGTTGGTTTTGCTTGTGCTCAGCGCCGGTAACCAACACATCGCGGCACAGTCACCCACTATCCCTCCTGAGCCAAAAGAACTCGACACGATCCGCGTTGATTCAGACTTGGTCGATCTGAAAGTAAGCGTAATCAGTCTTGGCGCTCAAACAGCTTCAGTTTCACTCGAGCAGAAGGACTTTCAGGTGTTTGAAGATGGTCTACAGCAACAGATCTCATTTTTTGCTGCGGCCGATACACCCTTCGACCTGGTGTTACTGCTTGACCTCTCGGGATCGACATCTCAAAAGATCAAGTTAATACGCCGTTCGGCAAAACGCTTTGTCGAAGCAACGCGGCCTATTGATCGAGTTGCTGTTGTCACGTTCACTAATGTGCCGGTCGTGGCGTCTGATCTCACTGCCGATCGCGAGCAGTTGAAGCATGCGATTGAGCATATAAAAAAACCGGCGGGAGGGACTAACTTCTGGGACTCGTTGCGGTTTGTCGTTGAGTCGATGTGTCGGCCGACTCATGAATTACGTCGCACGGCGATCGTCGTGATGACGGACGGAGTGGATAACGCTCTGCCGCAGGTTTATGGAGATGGTTCAGCAACAAGTTTCTCAGACCTGCTTAATATCGTGCGCAGCAATGAGACACTCGTATATCCGATCTACATAGATACCGAAGCGGAAGAAGCTCGATTGCATCGAACGCCGCGCGACGCATTCGCTATAGCGCGAAATCAGCTGCAACAGCTCTCGCAAGCTTGCGGTACGTTGGTATACCCGGTCAGTGAACTGAAGGATTTGGACAAAGTGTATGAGCGAGTAATTCGGGATCTGAGTACCGTCTACAGCATCGGCTACAAGCCAAGCAATCCATCAAAGGACGGAGGTTGGCGAAACGTAACGGTTAAGCTCTTGGAGAGGCCTGATTTGTCAGCACGGGCGAAGAACGGATATTTCGCAAAGTCGGACGCTCAGTCGGTAAAGGGCGCAAATCCTTGACGAATCCTGTAAGAGTTTCTTGTAAATGAGGTAGACGGGATTATAATGCCCTCAGCCCCAGACCCAGTCAGCACTCTAAAACTCACAGGAGACTCCCATGAGAAAGCCTCCATTTTGGCTTAGTTTACTAGCTGTTTTTGCGGCTCTGTTTCTCGGTTCTCCATTGACGACCAAGGCTCAGAGTCGCGAGAAGTTTGTCATTTCCGCCAAAGCCGGCGGTATTAACGCTGTGACGGGCAGGGCTATTGTCCACGGCAAAGGCACTTCTGAATGGGAACAGCTCACCATAAAAGAGGATCTGCAGGCCGGTGATGTTGTAAAGACGGACTTTGATGGGCGCGTTGAGATGCTACTGAATCCGGGCTCCTATCTGCGGATCGGCGAGAACTCTGAATTCGAACTGGCAGACAATTCTTTAGAGAACCTGGAAGTACGTCTCTTGCGCGGAACCGCGATCGTTGAAGCTACCGGCGGTGATGACACAGAGCTCCTCATCAATATCACTACACCTGACACAAGAATGGCTATAGTGAGACGAGGCCTTTATCGTGTAAATGTGTTCCCCGGTGACAGTACGGAACTGATTGTTAGGAAGGGCCGGGTGATGCTCGGTGATTCTCACACCAAGGTTAAAGGTGGAAACAAAGTTGTATTTACTAGCAACTCATTCTCCGTAGCCAAGCTCGACAAAGCAGATAAGAAAAACGTCGACAATCTCGATAACTGGAGCAAGGAGCGAGCGCAAACAGTTGCTAAGGCGAACAGCCGACTTCGAGAGCGTGAACTCCATACGATGTTTTCCAGCGGGGATTTTCCGTGGTCCGGGTTCTCACGTCGCTCATTGGGTATGTGGGTGTTCAGTCAGAGAGCCGGCTGCTACACCTTCCTGCCGTTCTACATGGGTTGGGGTTCACCGTACGGGTCTTCATACTCGATGTCGGTGTACGGCAACTCGTTCTATTACGGACGCAATCCATATGGCTACGGCGTTGGAACCGCCGGAGGTAACACTTCAGGAGCTTCCGGTACCAGTTCCGGTTCCGGTTCAAGCCAGAACTATCCACCCCCACCAAGTCCCCCACCAATGCCGGTTCAGCGCGAGATTCCTTCGGCGGCGGAAAGAAAAGTCGAACGACTTCAGGACCGAATGCCGAATCCATAATCAGATCGGACGACCGCGCTCATTGCTAAGCACATTGAGCGCGTCGTTCATTAGAGCCAAAATCTCTCCTCTCGTAAATCCGGAAAGAACCAAGTCCGTCAGTGCAGCGTGTAGCTGATCCCTCATACGCTCTTCATCTCTTTTCGTGATTACGCGTGAGATGATCGTTGCGCCCGATCCGTGTCTGACCTTGATCAGTCCCTCCTTCTGTAGCTGACGATACGCGAACGCAATCGTATTCAGATTTACTCCTAAGTCCGCAGCCACTTGCCTGACGGGTGGTAATGTGGAGTCTTCGGGCAGCTCGCCGCAGGCAATTAGAGCTTTTATGCCATCAACAACCTGCTGATAGATCGGCCGCCTGTCCCTCTCATCGATTGTGATGTACATGATTTCCCTCTGAATTGTCTGTTGCTTGTATACACTAGACAATTCCACAGGATAGCATGAGTTTTTGAATTAACTCGTGAGAATATTCGCGACAATCAGTGCGGATTGAGCGACGGAGGCGAGGCCACCTCCCGGAAAGGTCGTATCACCTACTCGGAAAAAATTGGGAATTGACGTGCGATGACCGAGCAAAGCTGGCGGATTAGGACTTGCCATTTGATGGACACCTCCAACCTGGCCCAATTTCCGTCGAGTCTGCTGGTAATACGTCTGCGGTGTTGCTGTCTCAATGATTTCTATGTCTGATCCAAGCTCAGGCAGCGCCGTGTGAAGGCGGGTCCAACACTCTTCCAGCATCTTTTGATCCTGACGTTCGTGCTCGCTTTCATCTTCATGAAAACCAAACCAGTCACTTGCGTCAGTAATAGCGTGGATCGTGACAGCACGCTCTCCATCGGGAGCTCTTTGATCAAATTCAGAAGCTACAGCGAATGTTAATTGTGTCTCGGCTGCATCGTACGGTCTTCCTTCTTGCCAATCACTCAATGTCAGAATGCGATCGCACGGGAGCCGCTTGGCCGCAGCGCTCTTCATGCTGGCGAGGATCAGATACGCTCCAAACCCTGTTAACGAATCCAGTTGCTTGCGAACGTCTGTCGGTGTTTGACTGAGCCCTACAAGTTTTCCGTATGTATCCCAAACTGTAAGGTTGCTCACAATGGCTCGAGACGCCTGAACTGTTTCTCCGCTCAATAGATCGACTGCCGTGATCTTTTCCAAGTCGCGGGCCAATCGAAGTACCGGCGTGTCAAGGCGGATCTGTCCGCCGCTCGCACGGACAGAATTGGCGAGTACGTCTGCCAGTGCCGACGCGCCACCGGGAATTGTGAACATCGGGTCGAGTGCCGAACTGAGTATCAGCGCAGCAAAAAGATGAGAGCTTTGATCGACAGACGTTTGGCCAAATTCTGCGAGTTGAATATCGAGAAATCGACGGAAACGCGGCGATGTTTGATTCACCTGAGCTGAGAAGGGTTCCGACGCAGCGCGATTCGCTTGTAGTCCTCTACGAACGTTAGGAAAGAACGCTGCGATCTTCTTCTGAGCCGGCGCCGTTTGTAGATCGGGAGCCTTGACAAACGCACGTCTGACTGATCTACCCAAGGATTCCAACGATCGATATAGCTTGACAGCTTCATTGGCACATTCCGGAAAGACTCGAATGAGGTTTTCTTCGAACCCTAACTTATTGCTTGTTAATGCGACTTCCGATTTATCAGGTAGTCGGACTACATAGGCGGGATCCACCTTGAGGACTTCTGGCTTTGCAATCGTTAGCTCGGAAAAAACCCGGTCGAAGATACCTTCCAGTTCCCATCCAGAGTAGAGACCCATTCCAGGCTCAAAGCTGTAACCAGAGGTATGGACGTTCGCAGCACAGCCGCCGAGAACCGAGTCACGTTCCAGCAAGCAAACATCAACCCCACGAGCAGCCAGCAGTGCTGCCACGGTTAATCCACCGAAGCCGCCGCCAACTACGACCACTTCGTGAGCCATTAGTGTGAATTAAAGAATGTTGAGAAGAGATAGAAGACAGCACCAACAGCCGAATCCCTATTCTGCTGCTTATCGATCAGCGGCTGAAGGATCAAGAGAACTGCCTGCAGACTGTTGAAGACCAAATGAATTACGTACGAAGGCAGCAGGCTCTTGGTGCGAGCACGGACTACCGTCAACGAGACACTCAACATGGTTATGACTGCGATTACGCCAGGGTTGTTGAAGTACTGCAACACGTGCACACCCGCGAAGAGGATCGACACAATCGCCACGGCAAGGGCGACTCCGACCACCCTTTGAAGCGCCGGGTAGAGAAGACCGCGATAAATGAGCTCCTCGACGAACGGTCCTGTGACTGCGGCTAGAAAGGCGATAACGAAGCGTGCTTTATAGGAGCTCTTAATAATCAGGTCGAGTTGTGTTTCCGCCCCACCAACAAAGCGAGTTATTAACCAACCGAAGCCTAAGAGCACAACGGCGAAGCCCACAGTCTTCCAAGGGCCAAAGTTAGGTGGCCATCGCCAGCCCAACGTCTCCCAGAACGGGCGCGAACCTCGTCCGGTCACTACATACCAAACCAGCAGGACCGTTAGCGCGTGACTGGGAAGTACTCCGAGGATGGAAATGAAGATCAGATTAGGATCGGCGCCCAACGCGGCGGTGGAACTTTGCAGCACTGCCATTTTATAAACCACATAAGGAATGAGCAGGATGACAGGAACAACAACCAGAAGGGCAACACTCAACACCCAGACAATAAACGCTGGCAACAATCCCCAAGGCGGGTTGTCTGGATCTATCGCAGTTGGCGCTGGTGTCGGTTGCTCTAGTGGCTGAGGAATGCTCGTAGGAACATCAATCAAAGGCTGTGCTGGTGCGGATTCGTCTGTAAACACCGTGAAAGTTTAGGGGAGAGAGTCAGAGCGGGTCAACTTTGAGATTTTCCATAGTCAGTACCGCTGCATTTGGTACTGACTCATTTCGGATCCACCCGCTACCGCGCGGTGGTACTGACTCATTCGCTAGCGCGCGGTGGTACTGACTTCATTTCTTTACACTGCAGGATAGTCCGGGCTAAGTCCAGCCGAACCGATGCGTGGCGCCGCTAGCAGTAGACCGATGATGGTCTTTGCGTCCTGAATCTCACCATCGGTAATCATCTCCAGGGCTTGACTCAGGGGAAGCCGGCAAACTTCGATTAACTCATCGTGCTCAAGGCGTTGCTTTGTTTCGACAAGTTCCGTTGCCATGTACAGCCACATCTTCTCTTCACAGAAACCAGGCGAAACGAAGAACTCTGAAAGTTTCTCCATTCGGCCCGCGACAAATCCAAGTTCTTCTTCAAGCTCTCGAGCTGCACCTTCTTCCGGCGCTTCGCCACGATTCAGGGTTCCTGCAGGAAACTCAAGCAGATAACGAACAGCAGCATGACGATACTGTCTCACCAAAGCAATCGTCCCATCACCAAATACTGGCACTATGACCGCACTACCTGGATGGTGAACCACCTCTCGTTGGTAAGTGACGTCTCCCTCAACAACAGTGTCGACAGTCACATAAAAGATTCGTCCGCGAAACACTTCTACACTATCGATGATCTGTGGTTTTGGTGTATCCGACATTTCTTCTCCTGGCCATGCTTATGAATGCTTGTGGCTTGCAAACGAGCGAGCACTCAAAAACTCTCCAATAAGATACAAAGACCCACTGATGCAAATAAGCCCACCTGCCGCCGTTTGTTCGTTGGCCGCACGAAATGCTTCCTCAGCTGTCTCTGCAACGCCGATCTGTTTGGTGGGCGTTATCTGTTCCGCCAAATCTCGCAAATCCTCGAGAGATGCTGCGCGGGGATTGTCAGGACGAGTTAACACCAATCGCTCAGCAGCGGGAAAAAGCAACTGAGCGATCTCACTCAGACGCTTATCACGCATTGCTCCAAATACAAGAGTAACCGGCCGCTTAACAAATTCATCCAGATACTGACGCAAAGCCAACGCGCCCGAAGGATTGTGAGCGCCATCGAGAAGGATCATCGGATCGGTTTTGATTAGTTCTAATCGGCCCGGATGATGGACCGTCGCGAGACCTTTTTTTATCGCATCGTGTGAAATGTGAAATCCGAAATTATTCAATGACTCGGCAAGCCTAATAGCCACACCCGCATTGTCTATCTGATGTCTGCCGCGCAGATTGAGCAGGACGCTCTCGTAACGATTGCTGGGCGTCTCGAAGGTTACCTGCGCAGCACCATCATCCGAGAATCCTTCGATTGTCGATCGCCAGTCGTTTAAGAAAAGTTCAACGCCACATTCGAGTGCTCTTTTCTCGATGACTTGTAGTGCTTCATCCGATTGCGGTGCCACGACAGCCGCAACGCCGGGATGAATGATGGCAGCTTTCTCCGCAGCAATACTCGCAATGGTCTGTCCCAGGTATTGTTCGTGGTCCAACGCGATTGGAGTAATAGCGACGAGTTGTGCGCCGGCAGCCGTAGTGGCGTCCAAACGGCCTCCCATTCCGGTTTCAAGGATTGCGATCTCCACGGCCATCCTCTTGAATGCCAATAAAGCTATGGCCGTTACCTGTTCAAAGAAAGTCGGGACCGCTTCAATTGCTCCGGTTGCGAGAAGTCGTTCAGCAGCATCACGGACCTCGGTCGCACATTCGGCAAAGAGTTCAGGAGTGATCTCTTTTCCTGATACGCGAACTCGTTCTGTCACAGAATGAAGATGTGGAGAAGTGAATAGGCCAGTTCTTATGCCGGCAGTATTACAGATCGATTCCAGCATTGCCGCGGTGGAACCTTTGCCATTCGTGCCGGCAATCTGAACTGAAAAATAAGCGTGATGAGGATTGTCGAGGTCTTCGAGTAAGAGGGTTATGTTTCGAAGGCCTAGCTTGATTGCGAGCGTTTCGTGTCCAAGGCTGGTTAGGTACTGGAGCGCCTCGCCAAACTGCATCTGATTGCCTGTGCGCTATTTCCTCGACGCAGCTCGCGCGCTCGCGCCTTGTGGCAGGTTCTCGGCGTGGATCTCAGGGTTCATCATGAAGCTGAGCATCTTGATGATGAATTCTCGAGTCTCTCGACGATCTACGATCGCGTCCAGCATACCGTGCTCTAATAAGAACTCCGACTTCTGAAAATCCTTTGGCAGCCGTTGGCGGATCGTCTGTTCAATGACTCTTGGACCAGCAAAACCGATCAGGGCCTTAGGCTCAGCAATAATCACATCACCCAACATCGCAAAGCTCGCCGTGACGCCGCCCGTAGTCGGATCAGTCAAAACCGAAATGAAGGGAAGTCGCGTTTCATCCAGACGGGCCAACGCTGCAGATATCTTCGCCATTTGCATTAACGAGAGCGTCCCTTCCTGCATCCGTGCTCCACCCGACGCGGAGAAAATGACAACAGCTGCGCTCTCCTCGATCGCTCGCTCTATCAGCCGAGTAACCTTTTCTCCGACTGCTGAGCCCATCGAACCGCCGATAAAAGACATATCCATGGAACCGGCGAACACCAGATGATCGCCGACTCGTCCACGTGCGTTGACGATTGCTTCAGGCAATCCGGAAACCTTCTTGGCTTGATGGAGGCGCTTGGAGTAAGGCTTGCTGTCGACGAATTTGAGGGGGTCGATTGAGATTACTTCAGCGTCGAGCTCCTCGAAATTGGCGTCGTCGAAAAGCATGGCGAGTCGTTCGCGAGCGCCAATGCGGAAATGATGGCCACAATGGATGCAGACCTGGAGTGATTCATCGAGCTCCCGTTTGTACAGGTGGGCTTCGCAGGATTCGCATTTAACGAAGACGTTCTCCGTTTTGACGACCCGCTCTTCTGGAGGAACAGCCTCTATTCGCTTGCTTTTTTTAGTGAACCAAGGCATTAGGCGCTTTTCAATGCTTTATCGGAATTTTTAGGGGCGGTCGGATGAGGAGATTAACACATAGTGCCGGATATAGGGAGATACGGAGGTGGAACATGCTGTTTGAATTACTGGAGCGCGGGGGTCCTCGCCCGCATCTGCTGGCCGTGTTCAAGCGGGAATATTATAAGTATGCGGGCGAGGACGCCCGCGCTCCCAGTAGATCCAAAACTGAACCAGTACGCGTCAGAATTCGATGCCTTGTTGAGCGCGAATACCAGCATTAAATGGATGTTTTACTTCACGCATTTCCGTCACGAGATCAGCCACCTCAATTAGCTCGGCTGGCGCATCTCGACCGGTAACGACGATATGAAGTGCTGGTTGATCTGCACGAATTGTCTTGAACTCTTCCAGGACTTCTTCAACCGGAAGCATCTGATAACTCAAGACGTAAACTAACTCATCGAACACCAGTAGATCGTACTCGCGACTCCGCATCTTCTCGACGCATAGATTCCACGTTGCTCGCGCAGTTGCTCTGTCCTGTTCCGGATTCTTGGTGTCCCAAGTGAATCCGTCACCCATTGTGTGCACTTCGATACCGAGCTTCTCTGCGGACTCGTGTTCTCCATAACGGTCGTTGCGCGACTTCATGAATTGGATCATGCAGCAGTTCAGACCACGACCTGCGGCGCGCATCATCAGACCCAGAGCACACGTCGTCTTGCCTTTTCCGTTGCCGGTAAAGACCATCAGCAGCCCGCGAGTCTTCTCCTGATAATCCTCGCGGCGCCACTTGTACTTCTTTTCCTTGGAATCCATTTCGGAGGGACGTCCACCTTGGAGTGCGGTAGTAAGTCCCCGCACTCCAAAACCGGTTACTCATCCTCGGCGGGTTCTTTTTGCGCGTCTTCAGTCACTTCGGCGAAACCATTTGCTCGCGATACCGCCTCCTGCAGCAATTTGATCACTTCCTGTTCGACTTCGTCCCATGGACCTCTCAATGTGCAACCGGCGGCATTTCGATGGCCTCCGCCACCAAACTTTCCGGCAACGCGTGCGACATTGACATCGCCTTTTGAACGAAGACTGGTGCGGTAGACTTCTGGCGCACATTCTTTCAGCAACACCACAGCTTCAACTTCGCCGACAGTGAGTGGATAGTTCACAAAGCCATCCGCGTCTTCATCTGAGGCCTGTGAACGCTTCTGCATCTCCTGGCTTAACCGGAGGCTAGCCACGCGACCCGTTGAATCACGCTTGGCTGTAGAAAGCACCGCGCCCATCAACTGAATGCGACTCCATGGGTAGCTCGCAAAGACGGCTTCAGCGGTTTTGGCCGGCTTAACTCCAGTGCGAACCAACTCAGAAGCAACCTTGAACGTGCGCTCAGTTGTATTTGAATAATGAAACGAACCCGTGTCAGTGATAAGCGCGGTGTACACGCATTCTGCAATCTCACGTGTGACACGGACGCCGGTAGCCTTACACAAGTTATAGATCATCTCGCCGACGGCCGACGCAGTTGAGTCAATCCAGTTAATGCTTCCGAAGAGTGCCGTGGTGGAGTGATGATCAATGTTGACGACGAACTGCTTGTCCAAGTCGAGCAGACCTGGTCGAGTAATATCGGAACATTCGATCACAAAGACGGCGTGGTAAGGCTGAGTAACGGCCGGGGTAACTCGAACTTCTCCGGCTCCGGGGAGTTGTTGATAAGAGTGAGGGACCGGATCCCTCATTATGACCTCGACATCTTTGTCGAGTGCTCGCAGCAACCAGTAGAGACCCAACGACGAACCCAGACTGTCACCATCCGGGCGAATATGAGAGGTGATCGCAAACCGGCGCTTCGATTCGATCAACTCAACAACTTGACTAAGCATTTGTAATCAAAAAGGACTCAGGTACACGTGAAGGATGAACAAGCCGTCGGGCAATGCATCGTTCACTCTTGCTCCTTCATCCTCACACTTCATCCTTTCCGTGACTTTCCCACTCTCGCTCGATATCGAGCAACAACTTATCCACTCGCTCACCTTCCTCTTCAACGCGATCTCTTACGAAATGAATTTCGGGAGTGCGGGGAAGGTTAAGTGACAACCCCAGTTGCTTACGCACGTATGAAGCGGCGTGGCGCAAAGCCCTGAGTGCCGATTTGTGTTCTGCTTCATCTCCAGAAATCGTGACGTAAACCTTGGCTGTTTTGAGATTGTCGGAAACTCGAACTTCCGTAACCGTGACCGGAGTTAACCGAGGGTCTGCAAGCTCGTATCCTACAATCTGCGAAATCTCCTCACGCAGTATGTCTGCAACTCTATCTGCGCGATGCATAACATCAGAAGGCAGGAACAGTCAGAAAGATCGGTCTGCTCCTGCACATCTCCTAAAGTTCTGTAGCGGCCACCTTCTCGACTATATAAGCTTCGATCTGGTCACCGACTTTTATGTCGTTGAAGTTTTCCAGCCCGATGCCGCATTCGAATCCTTCACGTACTTCAGACACATCGTCCTTGAACCGGCGCAGCGATGCGATATTTCCTTCCCAGCTAACAACGCCATCCCGGATGAGACGTGCTCGAGCGTTACGACGAATGTTTCCATCAATCACCATCGATCCGGCTACGACGCCTGCCTTGGGAACGCGGAATACTTCGCGAACATCGGCCTTACCAATGATCTTCTCTTTCTCAACCGCTTCGAGCATTCCGATCATGGCCGCGCGAATTTCTTCTTCAACCTTGTAAATGATCGAATGCAATCGGATATCGACCGCTTCCTGCTTCGCGAGATCCGCTGCCCGGACTTCAGGACGCACATTGAAACCGATGATGACAACGGCTGACGAAGACGAGCCGGCTTGCGTGGCTGAGGCAAGTAGAACGTCAGATTCGGTGATGGCTCCAACTCCTGAACGAATGACTTTGACCTTTACGCGTTCGGTCGAGAGTTTTTGCAGCGTCGATTTCAAAACTTCGACGGAGCCCTGTACGTCGGCCTTGATGATGACTAGCAGTTCCTTGACTTCGCTTTCGCCGAGCGCCTCGATACCGCGCTTCGTCGTCTGCAGTAAGGTGGCTTGTCGCGTGATCATCTGGCGATGATGAGAAATCTGTTGCGCGCGAGTGATATCGGCTACTACCTGGAAACTCTCACCAGCCTGAGGCACCCCTTGCAAACCTAGAACTTCCACCGGGGTCGCTGGACCTGCTTCGGTCAGGGCCTCGCCTTTGTCGTTGAACATCGCGCGAACGCGACCGAATATCTGACCCACAATGAATGGATCGTGAATGCGCAACGTGCCTTGTTGCACCAGCACTGTTGCGACCGAACCTCGACCACGGTCGAGTTTGGCTTCCAGGACCACACCGGACGCGAGCCGAGTCGGACTCGCTCGCAGATCGAGAATGTCCGAAGTCAGTAGAATTGTTTCCAGCAGTGCATCCAAGTTCTGACGCTTCTTAGCTGAAACTTGCACCATCTCTGTCTCGCCACCCCATTCGACTGGCGAAAGACCGTGCTGGGCTAACTCCTGCTTCACTCGATCGGGATTAGCATCAGGCTTATCGATCTTATTGATCGCTACCACGATCGGTACGTTCGCTGCGCGCGAGTGTTCGATGGCTTCAATTGTCTGCGGCATCACTCCGTCATCCGCCGCAACAACAAGCACCACCACGTCCGTAGCCTTAGCTCCGCGAGCGCGCATCATCGTGAACGCTTCGTGGCCTGGCGTATCGAGAAAAACAACGCGACGCTTTTCGGAGGAATTATCGGGACTGGGAACTTGCACACTGTACGCGCCGATGTGCTGTGTGATTCCGCCTGCTTCGCCACCAGCGACGTCTGTTGTACGAATGCTATCGAGGAGAGATGTCTTGCCATGGTCTACGTGGCCCATGACCGTGACCACTGGAGGACGCGGCAGTTCTACGTCATCAGCATCGGTTGCGATCAGTTCCTCGAACTCTTCCTCAGCAACCATCTCTTCGAATGGAACGAATGTCACGTCATAGCCGAAACGCTTACCAAGGTCGACTGCGACATCGTCGTTCAAAGGTTGATTAATTGTTGCAAAGACGCCTCTTTGCAGCAGAAGGGTTACGACATCTTTTGGTTTAATCCCGAGCTTCTCCGCGAACTCCTTCACAGTGGAGCCCTCGACCAAGCGGGCGGGCTTGAGCTCACCTGGACTGGTTGGCAGTTCCAGACGCCCGGCGATGCGGTCCTCAAGCGACAAAGCCTTTGGAGGTGGGATGAAATCGTTCTTGTCGAATTTTCCTGCCTTGCCCTCACCCTTGCGTCCCCCGCGCGCTGGAGTTCGACGTGAACGGCGTCGTCCTGAATCCGGCGGCGGAATGTATGTAGTTTGTGGAGTTGCAGTCTCGCCCGGCGTTCCCATTCGCTCGTTTCTAGCGAGCGGAGTGCGTTCACGTACGCGACCACTGCGCTCGACGCGTTCACGCGGAGCGACTGGTGGCGCAACCGGTGCTGGTGCACGTTCCCCGGGTCTGATACCGGCATTCAAAGCAGCGGCTGTCGGTCGCAGCACTCTCACCTGATGAGCACGAGGCATTACAGTTCGGGATGGCTCGGTACTCGGTGCTGTTTGCGTAGGTTCGGCAGGTGCCGCCTCGATTGGCTCGTCGACAAAGTCGTCCTCCTCGATATCGGGAGGTGCAGCAGGAGTCGCGGCGACAGGACTTGGTTGTTCTGCGCGAGCTGCTGGCGTCAGTTTCTTAACAAGACGAGCCGTGGTGATTGGCTTTGGTGCTGCGGGCACGGGCGTCTCGACAGGAGCTGCTTCAGCTACAGGTTCCGGTTCAGCAGGAGCTGCGACCTCCGGCTCTTCCGCAACAGGAGCTTCCTCAACAGGACGCGCAGCCTTCTTCACAACCTTCACCGCGCGTTTGACCGTCACTTCTTTCTTGGGAAAGTACTTGTTGCGAATCTTCTCAGCCAACTCCTTGGAAACGGAGTTGGAAGGCACGCTCACATCAACACCTTCACGACGGACCTCTTCGATGAGTCGCTTTGTATCGAGCTTAAGTTCTTTGGCCAGGTCGTAGATACGAACCTTTGAGGAAACTGTCATGCACTCCTTCTCGGGACGCGAAAAGCTGTGCGTCCCTGCTTCTTCGAAAGTGGTTGAAAGAACATCGCTCGCAACCACTTCGAAGCGGCTTTTTCAGAAGCGCAACGCGTAGCAGTGGCGTAAGAGCGAGCGACGAGCAGCACCGGCAAGACCGGTACTCTCGTAAACACTATTCTGCTGCATCTGATGAAGCATCTTGCTTCTCTTCATTCGTGCTTCCGACCGATGCAGCAACGTCGCTTGAATCGGAAGCTGAAGTAGTTTGAACGTCGGCAGTACCTTCCTCGACAACCTCAACTCTTGTTTCGACCATGAACTCGTCAACGCGTTCAACTGCGGCAGCTCCGGTCGATGTAATGTCGGGAGCTGGGGTGACTGTGTCCGGCCTGAGATCTCGTCCAGGCTCGAGCAGAGCGAGCTCTTCTTCCTGAAAAGGTTCGGATTCGGTGAGCGGAACCGGATCGACGGAGTCGCGCGCGAGAATCTCTTGCTCTGCGCTAAAAGGAACTCCTCGCTCGACAGCCTCGTCGTATCCCCTCTCCGTCATCTCATCTGAAGGCTCAACTTCAGAATTCACTGATTCGTCGAACTCCGCAGATACAGCATGTTGCTCCACCTGTTGCGCTTCGGATTCATCGTGCGCGGCCTCTGGCGTGTCCCCGTGGAGACTTCGATCGCGCATGGCGATGACGGCCAGGGCTGCATTGAGAATCACTTCAGCTTCGTCAAGACTTAGATCGAGGAATTCAACCAGATCGTCGACGGACGTATGTGCCAGTGAGTCGATGTCATTGATACCGTGCTCAGCCAATGCCTCAGCCTGTTGTGCAGTAACTCCCTCAATAGCTGAGAGCGGCACTGCTTCGCCTGAAGCGATTAGCGCACCCATAGCTTCTGTGACTTCGCGTTTCAGTTCCTCTTCGCTGCGGATGTCGATGTTCCAACCCACCAACTTCGTCGCCAGCCGCACGTTCTGTCCGCGCTTGCCAATTGCGAGCGAGAGTTGGTCTTCGTTGACGATCACTTCCATCTGCCGGTTCTCGATATCTGTAATTCGCACCTGATTAACCTTTGCCGGCGACAAAGCGTTGGCGGCAAACACTGATGGCTCGTCTGACCACTCAATGATGTCAATCTTCTCGCCGCGGAGCTCACGAATGATCGCCTGTACGCGGGAACCCTTCATGCCCACGCAGGCACCCACAGGATCAACATCGCGCTCGTTCGACATCACAGCGATCTTTGCGCGTTCACCAGGTTCGCGAACGGCAGACTTGATAACGACAGTGCCGTCGTAGATCTCTGGTACTTCCATTTCGAATAAGCGAAGCAGCAACTCGGGCGACGTACGCGAGACCTCAACCTGCGGACCCTTCGATTCCTTTGAAACGTTGTTGATGACAACGCGAATGCGTTCGCCTTGATTCCATTGTTCTCCGCGCGACTGTTGCGAGCGGGGAAGAATGGCCTCCAGATTGCCGAGATCGACAATGATATTTCCGCGCTCAAACCGCTTTACATAGCCGTTTACCAGGTCGCCTATCTTGTCGATGTACTGCTCGTAGACGTTGCTCCGAACGGCGTCCCTGACTTTTTGAAACAGAATTTGTTTTGCTGTCTGCGCGGCGATGCGCCCAAGTTCTTCCATCGGAAGCGGCAGAAGGAGCGCGTCCCCCAATTCCACTTCATCTCCCGCCAGCTCACGAGCCTCTTCAATAGACAGCTCAGTCGCAGCGTTCTCAACTTCATCCACGACGACCTTTGAAGCAGACAGTTCGATACCCGTCTCCGGATTCCAGTCGACTTGAATGTCCTCGCCGGATTTGAACTGTTTCTTTGCTGCTGCGCGAACGGCTTCTTTCATCGCGTCGATGACTAAGTCGCGTTCGATCCCCTGCTCCTGGCAAAGGGCTTCTATGTTTTGTGCAATGGATGAACTCATCAAACTCTCACGTTCTCTGTGGCTCGGCGCGAGCTCTTTCTCGGCTGCGTCGTTGAGCCTATTCAGTTGTTATTCAGTTGTTAGTAAGACTCACTTGCCTTGAGCCTTGCGAAACTCTTCCTCGACGTCTAGCTCCAGATTGGCTTTGGCAATAGCCTGAAGCGGAACCTTAACCCGACCGCTAGTTCGGTCCTCAAATAGCACTTCCTCTCCCTCAACTCCTAAGAGTCGGCCCCGAAAATTACGCTGTCCACCGATGGGTTGCTGCGTCTTCATCTTGGCAAGACTACCGGCGAAGCGTTCGTAGTCGGCTCTCTTGTACAGGCCTCGTTCAAGGCCGGGGGACGAGACCTCGAGGGTATACGCAGAATGAATGAAATCCTCGACGTCCAAAATAGTGCCCAAGTGAAGGCTGACGTCCGAGCAATCTTCGTGCGTTACTCCCTGTGGCTTATCAATGAACACCCTGACGATCGGCTTGTTGTCCGGCCCGGCGACCTCGGCATGAACCAGCTCGACACCGTGGTCAATCGCCACGTTTTCGGCGATTGCTCGTACCCTCTCTTCAATCGAACCAGCACCCATGCACGTCTCCCGAAAAGGAGCCTCGCCCAAAAGAAAAAGTGGGCGCGAACCCACCGGACGAGACCGCCGTGCTTCGAGCAAGCCGTGGATTATACGGAAACATAACTAGGGACGCAAGTTGACGACTCTCAGCGCAAATCGAGCCTGTTCTAGCAGTTAAGGCAAAGATTTTTCGTGGTAGTATGCAGTTGCTAAAAGGCAAAAATCACCCTACTCAGTTACTTAAATACTGTCCGTTTCCGACGACCTTTTGACTTAAAGAGGAGATCGCAAACGCCCTTCGTGTCGCAGTCCCGACCTCGTACATTTCACGACAGAACCGCATGATTGGAGGAGAGCCAATGCTTAGTCGATCAGCGCTGATTCTTACGCTTGCAGTGTTGCTGACAGGAATTGTATACGCGCAGGAGAAGAAAACCGTTGAAGTCACCGGGTTTCTGATCGATACGATGTGCGCCACAGGTAAGGAAGCGAAGGATCAGGAGCATCCCGTTTCCTGTGCGTTGATGCCAAAGTGTGAAAAGAGCGGATACGCTGTAGTGGCTGGCGACTCTCTCTACAAGTTAGACGAGAACGGGAATAAACTCGCTGTCGAAATTCTCAAGAATACTAAGGCCAAGAATCGTCTGGCAGTGCAACTAAAAGGCACCGTCGAAAAAGACGTGGTTCACGTCGAGAGCCTCACTGAAGTCACAAAGAGCTGATGCCGAATCAGCCATTGAGTTTCGCTTTTACTACGTCGCTGACTGTTCGGCCGTCGGCGTTCTTTCCTGACAAGTTCGCCTGTGCCG
>JBKPAL010000097.1:0-6420 GCA_046726395.1 Acidobacteriota bacterium | reverse complement strand
AATGAGAAATGGAAAACGTCTTAGAAGGTAACCCACGTGCCTACGTTCGTTTCTTTTGCTTTACGGAATAGGTACTCCGCCGCAAATAGATCTTCCGCCGCCAGGCCCAGCGATTTGAACAGCGTAATCTCTTCAGGTGATCTCCGACCCGGCTTGTCGCCATTCAGCACCTCTCCAACTTCAGCACGAATATGATCTGAACCAATCGCCCCTTCAGAGACTGCGATGAGATAGTCCCCAGCTTCGTTAACCGTCGATTCGCGACTGTCAACAAACAGACTAGCTGCTGCCATCATGGCAGTATCCACCTCACGCGCCTTTCTACTGCTTGATCCGACAACATTCAAATGAGAGCCAGCCGCAACCCACTCGCGCCTAACGATTGGCTCGCGCGAGTTCGTTGCAGTCACAATCAAGTCGGCGCCGTCTAAAGCTTCTTCGACAGTCTCAACTGCTTCAATCGGAAGTGACACTTGTCGCCGCATCTCGTCCACAAAGTTTCGTGCATGCTCAATGCGTCGGCTCGAAATCCGACATCGTTTGATAGAACGAACGTGAGACATCGCCAACAAATGGGATCGCGCTTGAACGCCGGCGCCGAGAATCGCTAGATCGCAAGCGCCTTTTCGAGCAAGCACGTCCGTCGCCACGCCCGAGACGGCTGCGGTACGAATAGCAGTGATTGCTGAAGCGTTCATGATCGCCAACAACTCGCCCGTCTCTCCGCTAAAAAGCTGGACCGCTCCTTGATGTGAATCCAAACCTTTTTCTGGATTCCCCGGAAACACGCAGATCGCTTTCAATCCATACGACGCCGGAGTAGACATGTAGGCTGGCATCAATCCCATGACACCCTTCGCGCCGGCAGGCTTAATGACTGTTCTCAATGGCTGATGAACTTCACCCTTGGCTAGAGCAAGCAACGCCTCACGCATGAGCGCGATGCAGTCCTTCATAGAAAGGAGATCTAGAACTTCATCATTACTCAGAACGAGCGTTTTCATAAGAAGTTAGCCATAGATTACACAGATTACACAGATTTTCTTAAGAGCTGAGGTCTCAGGATAGCGTTTTCTAAGGTTAATCTGTGTAATCTGTGTAATCTGTGGATTGATCACTCTGAGCTGCGGACGCCGACTTCATCCAAGTGTCGCAACAGGTCAGAGGGATCGTTATAGACTCTGTAAGCTCCGGCGCGCTCCAACTCCTCTCGACCATAGCCACCCGATAACAACCCCACACCCAGTGCGCGCGCGCGTCTCGCCGCAAGCAGATCCCAGATGCTGTCGCCGACCACTACCGAATCACTTATCGGTACCCCGAGTCTATCAGCGGCCGCGAGAAAAAGATCGGGATCTGGTTTCGCATAGCGCACCATGTCCCTTGTGATGATTGGAATGTCGTCGCTAATGCCCAGAAGGCTAAGTGAGAGGCTAGCGCTTTGGAGTCGACCGCTCGTGGCAATGGCCCACGGCACACCGGCCTTTGTCAGATATGACAAGAGTTCCTTAGCTCCCGGCAGTGGTCTAACTTGGCTGGCGTATCGCTTGAATGCTTCGCCGTGTAGTTGTTGTAATCGCTCAGCCTCTTCAGTCGAAACGGTGTGTCCAGTCTCGCGAAGCAAAGCATTTACGAAGAGACCTCCACTCATGCCGATCTGGCGATGAATGCGCCACACTGCGAGACGAATTCCGCCAGCCTCGAGCGCCTCGCGCCACGCAAGCACATGTTGGTAGACGCTATCAACGAGTGTTCCATCGAGATCGAATAGAAATGCCGGTCGAGTTGCGTCACCACGAATAGGATTGCTGTATGTCATCTGTCTATATTAGCTTCACGATCAAAGATGTGTCGTCACGAATAGTTTTGGTGTGTGTTATCTATTTATATGTGTCATAACCGAAAAAGTGATAGGACAGGCTTCAGCCTGTGGTAGTTCAACTAATACCTAGATAAACGCACCTCAAATTCAAGCAGACACCAAAGGCTTGAGCCTGTGGAGTTTCAATTTAGGCCCGAGATGTTGATAACCTCGGTAAACAGCGGCATGTTCTTTTGTCCAGATCGGTTCGCATACCAGGTAAAAGAGTTGTTTCGTGCAATTTTGTGTGATTTCGTGGATCGTATGTCGGAATCCACGAAATCACACGAAATGCCACTAAACAACGGCTCGATACTCGACAGCAAATAAAAGGATTGGTGCACTTATGAACATGAAGTCATATGCCATCGCATTGAGTATTGCTTTGCTTTTGATTACAGGCCAGGTCAGTTCCTCCACTCCGGCGCCGCCACCACAGGTACTGTTCGACGACTTCAGCTACGCCAACAACAAAGAACCCTCAAAGAACGGTTGGATCATCCGCACTGTCGCAGGCTGGCCCGGAATTCCCGGCGCAACTTGGTCAGAAGACGGAGTCTCAATCCTGAATGACTCCAATGGATCCAACAATCGAATCTTGCGCATGACATCTTCGACAGACGGCACCGGTGCGAACACAAAGCAAACTCAGATTTGTCATCAGCGGAAATTCCTTGAAGGTACGTACGCCGCGCGTGTTCGTTTCACCGACAATCCAGTCTCAGGCCCAGCTGGAGATCAGCTCGTCCAGAGCTTTTACACCATCAGCCCTTTGAAAGCGCCGATGAATCCTGACTACAGCGAGTTGGATTGGGAATACCTTCCAAATGGCGGCTGGGGAATCGAGGGCCCCACGCTCTATTCAACAACGTGGGAGACGTTTAGCCCCGAACCGAATTGGAAAAAAGATAATGTCTTCAAGACCATGAGCGGCAGCCAAGCCGGGTGGCATACCTTGGTCACGCAGGTTGTAGATGGAAAAGTCCGGTATTACGTCGATGGAAAATTATTTGCGGAGCACGGTGGCGACTATTACCCCGAGGACACGATGTCGATCAACTTCAATCTGTGGTTCATCCGTGACGGCATGGTGAAAGCAAGTGAATCGCGTCAGTATGAAGAAGACATCGACTGGGTATTCTTCCAGGCGAACACTGGTCTAACTCCAGAACAAGTCGAAGCAGAGGTGGCTAAGATGCGAAAGAGTTCGATCAAATTCCGCGACACCGTTCCACCAAAAGTTCCTGCGTTAACATCACCCTGCAATTTCTGAAATCTGTTTTTTTAAACTTTCTCATGGAGTTCGCTGCGTGATGTGTTGCGATGGCTCGTGGCGGGAAGTCAGTACCATCCGGCAATAGAGATTGTGTGAAAACTTCGACTTGAACTTTACGATCTTGAGCGGGGGTGAACCGCCCTTCCCAACCTCGAGACCTTCAATTTTGAATGCTTGCTTCTAACCTTGAACGGCTTTCAAACATCAACATCAAATTCCAAGTTGAAGGGGCCTCGAGGTTGCGAAGGGCCGCCCCCGCTGACTTTCAACAGCAGGACCTCGGGTAATATAAGGCCAGCGGGGGCGCGCTTGGCGTCACTAGCGGGAGTTGTGTGTATTCTCCGCTTGTCCCCTTCCCAACTGCTCTACTCTTACACACTGAGTTCTTGCTCAGTCTTCGTAGCGCCCCATCTGCCCTTATGCTTGAGATGGATTTATGAGTTCTTTAACTGCCGATACTACGTTGCCGCCTGAGATTCGCGATCGCTCCGTATGGTACGGTCCGGATCTCATGGATCACACTGATTGGATAGAGCGCTTGTCCGAAGCCGAGATTGCGGAAGTAGAAAGAGCCGTCGGTAAATTACAACGCTCAACAATCGATCTCGCGGCGATCAGTATTAAGGACGCCCCTCTTCCTAATCTCGGTCCCCGCCTGCAACGATTACTGGAAGAGATACTCAATGGTCGCGGCTTTGTTCTGATAAAGGCGCTGCCGGTCGAGCGTTGGACCAAACGCGAGGCGGCAATTGCCTTTCTTGTGATCGGGATCCACCTGGGTTGCCTGCGGATGCAAAACGCCGAGGGACATTTGCTCGGGCATGTAAAGGATATGGGACGCTCGAGTAACGATCCAAATACACGAATCTATCAGACACATGAACGACAAACTCACCACACCGATTCCTGTGACGTCGTAGGTCTGTTGTGTATGAAATCAGCGAAGTCGGGCGGCTTGTCGAACCTCGTTTCCTCGACCACGATCTTCAATGAGATGCGCCGCCGGAGGCCGGACCTCCTCAGAGTCTTGCTAGATCCGATCGAAACGGATCGACGTGGTGAAGTTCCCGAAGGCAGCAAACCGTATTTCAATATTCCCGTATTCAACTATCACGACGGATTAGTCTCTGCTATTTACCAAAGACAATACATCGAGTCAGCCCGACGCTTTGATGGTGTTGCACCACTCAGCCCACTTCAGATCGAGGCGCTCGATCTGCTGGATGAACTGGCGAATGATCCGAACCTGAACTTGATGATGGAACTTCAACCCGGCGATATTCAGTTTGTGCACAACCACACGATTCTTCATGATCGAACCGCGTTCGAGGATTTCCCCGAGCCTGAACGCAAACGCCACCTGCTACGTCTCTGGTTGGCACCGTCAGCCGCGCGTCGCTTGCCTACAGTTTACGCAGAGCGGTTCGGTTCAATAACGCCAGGAGATCGAGGAGGAGTAGCGGTAGAGGGAGCGAAGCCCACGATACCGTGGGAAGGTTGAACCATGACACAGTTGACCCGACGCTACCGCGTTACGGTACTGACCTCATCGCAACCACACGGCTTGAAGCCCGCGAAGAGCTGATTGCTCTCGCAGGCTTCTTAATCAATTTAGTCAACACGGCGATTTCCTATTTCTCACCGACAAGGCCCACGTATCCGCAGATTGACTTATCACTTGTATCGCCGGCCGTGCTTGATCACGATGTCTACATTCCCCAGTAGATCTATGTGCCGTAGCACGTCGCCACGAACGGCTATTATGTCTGCATACTTTCCTTCACTCACGCTGCCGACCTGATCGGATACTTTCATTGCCACTGAGGGCCAATACGTCGCGGCGCGGATGGCAACCATCGGATCGATCTTGAACTCGTTAACCCAAGCGTCGAGTTCGCGCCAGGTAGTTTGACTGTGAAAATTCATCGGGATGCCGCTATCGGTTCCGATTAGCAAGACTACACCAGATTCAGAGAGCTGTTGGATTTTTCGACTGAGTGTCGGCCGGCGCAACGGAGTGATCTGATAATAGCTCAACCGTTCGGGATACCTCAGAGAAGCTTTGATGTCGTCGATAATTGGTTGCGGCAATCCTACCTGCCATGACGGATCGTCAAGCTGCTCCGGATTGTCGCGAACATATTCGTAGTTCAATAGTCCTTGCACCGTAGGAGTCCAGAACAACGGGCCGAGGCTCATCTTCGAAGTGCGCTCATGCAATAGTGAGATTATGTCCGCCGGATATTCAGGCGCGGCCGCCAGTCCGGTGTGCTCGAAGCAATCGACTCCGGCGAGAAGGCCACGGCGAATTTCTTCCGGACGATGCGAGTGCGCCACAACCGGAAGCTTCCTCTTGTGAGCTTCATCCACTACGGCCTGCACTTCTTCCATTGTCATCTGATCCTGGTCGATCAGCTTGATTACATCGACGCCGGCCTCGGCCAGTGTGCGCACTTTCGCCCGAGCGTCATCTACACCTTTCACTCCCCAACGAAAATATTCGGTGCCCGGATACGGTTCGTGCTGAATGAAAGGACCAGAGACGTATAGTGTCGGTCCGGGAATTTCTCCTTTTCGAATCCGATTGCGAACGGCAATGCTGGCTTGCAGTGGACCGCCCAAATCCCGCGCGCTGGTGACGCCGGCCATCAGCAATTGTCTGGCGGACGCCGGCATGATTACTTTCTCCATCTGCGACGGATAAGTCTTGTCCCAGTGAGCGTAATCACTGTGACCATTAATCATCAGGTGCACATGCATGTCCCACAGACCAGGCAAAACAGTCATGCCTTCACTGGAAATAATTTCCGCGGCATTTGGAATTGCCAGCGAACCAATCTGCCCCACCGCCTTGATCCGCTCGCCTTCAATGATGACGACGCTATTCCGAAGCGGCTTACTGCCATTGCCATCAATAAGCGTCCCGCCCACAAGTGCCTTTAGCGTTCCATCTTGCGCCTGAACGCGGAGATTACTTGTAAACACCAAAGTCGTGATGGCTAACAAGCTCAACAAAGAGACCAAGCGTGATTGCCTTCGGTAAATGTCCATCTATTCCTCCAGGAAATAGGGATTTCGAATTGCGGATTGCGGATTGCGGATTTTCTCATCGCAAATTGCAGGTCTTCTTCTAGATTCAATCCTGCTTCATTGCAGCAAGATCCGAAATCAGGATGCCAGGGCGTATGGCGTGCTGGGAAACTTTGGAACGCTGCGACCGTGGTAAGCCTTCCTCAGCTTCCCACCTGTGGACGGTGCGCACGTCGCGCTTCAGGTATGCGGC
>JBKPAL010000096.1:0-8195 GCA_046726395.1 Acidobacteriota bacterium | reverse complement strand
TGCGGGTTGGAACGACGGCACCGCAAACAGCTTCCCAGATTGGGTGGAAGTGGCTTTCAGCGGTACTCCCACTATCGAACAAATCAACCTCTTCAGCGTGCAGGACAATTACACCGCACCGGTCAATCCGGACGAGAGCCTAACCTTTACGCTCTACGGTTTGACTGCCTTCGATGTGCAGTACTGGAACGGTTCAGCGTGGGTGACGGTGCCGGGAGGAAGTATCTCCGGCAACAACAAGGTGTGGCGGAAGATCAACTTCTCACCCATCGCCACCAGTAAGATCAGAATCTTCATTAACGACTCGGCTGATCACCTCTGGAGTCGTATCACGGAGATTGAGGCCTTTACGCCTGCAGCTGCAGCACCGAGAGCAACGCTAAGGAACTGACTGCTTTAAGCGCTTTCAGTTCCTTCAGCTCGATATAAAAAACAACACCGGTCAAGAGGCCGGTGTTGTTTTGTTGAACGAGTCTTATTGTGAAAACCACACCAATCGGCATGGCCAATGGTCAATCGATAATCATTAAGGTCTCGTAGTCGATGATGTGGATGATGTCGACCGCGGTGCCTGGGTCATGCCACGATTCAGAAGCATCTTGACCTCGACACGTCGATTCTGCGCGCGGCCGGCCGGCGTGGTGTTGTCGGCTACTGCTTCGGTCTTACCGTAGCCCATCGGAGTAACGAAACGACGAAGCGGAATCCGATGATTCACGGCCAGATACTGCACGACTGCTTCTGCACGTTGACGACTCAATCGAAAATTCTTTGCTTCACCCCCGGTAGCATCGGTATGACCAGAGACCTCAATCATAAAGGCCCTACCAGTCGATGCTCTGCTTGCAAAGTCATCGAGTTGTTGCTTGGCCTGAGGTGAAAGCACTGCACTATTTACGCGGAAATTCACAGCGACAGTTTCCTGCACATCGTAATCATCGAGAGCAGAAATACGTTCATTAGCTGCCGTCGCCTCACTTCTAGCTTCAGCTGCCACGGCATATAACTCATCCATCTGGCCTGCAATGCGTTGCTGGTTCTCTTCAACTGGGCCGACACGCGTATCAGTCGTCATGGCAGAGCGCATATCAGACTCACGGAAGCGGATCTTGTTTGCTACCAGCTGGCCCTGTGCGTCACCGCGACCTTCGACCTCAACAATAAGTCCGCGCAGGATGTCGGTTACCGGGTATTTCTTTCCACTACTAAGAAATCCGCCGTAGGTCTTGATACTCGTGTTGTCGTTAATGAGTACCTGATAGTCGGTACGAGTGCGGTCGCGGATGGTAAATGTGTCGGCATCGCGACTGATGACGACGCCCTTGAACTTCATCTTTGCGCCACTCGGAACTGACCGAACGTTGTAGGTGTTCAGGTCTTTCGTTGGTTGGCTCTGTGTAACCTGCCCGAAGCTCAACGGCGCTACGGCCATGAATATTGCGAGGACGGAAACGAGCGCTGAAAATCGAGCGGCCTTGATCGGACTAATCCTCATACTTAGCTCCTTCACCAATTAACAGTAATCCAAATACACCTTGCTGAGAGGCTTGTTATGTCGGGGGAGGTTGATTACTTGGGGGAAGAATCGAAGGTTAACAAAACGATTAGAAAAATCAAAGAGGGTCTTTCTGACAGCACTATTGTGGTCTAAGAGTATTGATCATTCGATTGATGCTTTCGCTGCTCCGATTCATTAGCATTTTCGGCTAGAACTGCGCGGAGCCATCTAGATGCCGTAACGACGATGGTTCTACTTACTGGTTGGAAATCGCGCGATTAGCGCAAAACGATCATGAAAAATTCATAATCCTGCTGGTAAGTCGGCGGCGGCAACAGGCGAGGTCAGAACAACGAGGGTTGCACCACGAAGCTGCGTCCGGGTTCATCGTCCATTACTGTTCGACCGTCAAGCGATGGAGAGATGCCTTGTTCATGAGCTATGGCAGCTTTGAAGTCTGTGGAGGGATTGAGTCTCGTCTCAACTGTCCGGACAAAACGATCCAATCTGCGAAACCCGTCAATTTTCTGCTTGTCCTCTACTTTCGCTCTGTCCAGCGAGGTTCGCAAAAAGTTCAGCGTCTCGTCATAGGTCTTCAGCGGCACTGGAAACGGGTGACCGTCCTTTCCGCCGTGCGCGAACGAGAAGCGTGCGGGATCAGAAAACCTGCTCGGAGTTCCATGTACAACTTCTGCAACGAGCGCCAGCGACTGAAGCGTTCGCGGTCCCAGCTTCTCGAGCAGTAGTAGTTCAGCGAAGTTGCGCAGGTCGCGTTCATACGCGACGGCAAGTACTGCTCCAAGTCGCTTCAGGTCGACATTCTCGGATCGAACCTCATGATATTTGGGTAACTTCAGGTGTCGGGCTGCAATTAAGGTGCGGTCGGGATGCTCGCGGGCGATGCTTAACAACGCAGTTTGTGCTGCTTTGGCCTTCTTATCGACGAGATTCATGATCGTGCCCTGATTATCCCCAACTATTGCAGTGTGTGGTTCAGCTACAAAATCCTTAACGGAAGCTGAGTGCCAGTGATAACGACGGGCCATCCCGCTCCGATCATTCAGTCCTTGCTGTACGACAGCCCATTCTCCGTTTGAGGTTACGACGAAGCTGTGCAGATAGATCTGAAATCCATCCGCGATTGCATTGTTATCAATGCGCGCGGTAAGCCTGCTCGTACGCACCAGTGCATCGCCATCGAACCCATGACGTTCCGCGAGACCGCGCAACTCGTAGGGAGTGTTTCGTGAAAACCTTCCACGACCACCGCAAACGTACAAGCCGACTTCATCTGCTTTCGGCGCGAGACCACGCTTGAGAGCGCCCATCACGGAAGTAGTGATTCCAGATGAATGCCAATCCATCCCCATCACCGCACCCAGAGCTTGAAACCAAAATGGATCGCTAAGTCGAGAAAGGAAGGCTGAGGTCCCGTAGTCGTGAATAACTGTCTCGGTAATAGCAGTACCAAGTTTAGTCATCCTCTCAGCTAGCCAAGTGGGAACTCGGCCGCCGTGAAGAGGTAGATCTGCGACTCCCGATCGTTTCATAACTTGTGGAAGACTTCAGTTAGTTAACAGACCCGGCGGGGGAGTGAAACCGTTCTGCAGTTCGTGCGCGAGCCTTCATTGCTTCGACTTCACGATCTCGAGGAGGAGCATTGGTGACTAAAGAATCGAGCAGTTTCTGCGCGGCTTGAGCGACCTCGTCTACGGCGAGATTGAAGGCGACTTCGTTAGACTTAGAGGGCTTGGTGAAACCGCTGAGTTTGCGAACAAACTGCACAGACGATGCCCGAATCTCCTCGTCAGTTGCGGGTGGCTTGAAGTTATGAAGAGTCTTTATATTTCTACACATAAGTGATTAGGTCTACTTTCAACTTGATAGCAACAGCATAGCCTAGGATTGGGTAATCTAATAATCACCCTCGCTGCACGCACTCAAGGTACGTAATTCGCACGTTAGGAACGGGGCAAGCGGTCGATGAATGAATCAACGTTGAGAAGCGCAGTTGGGAAGGGGGCAGTCCATAGATTCAGCGTTGAGTAGATTCAAGGCGCCCCCGCTCAAGGTTCATCGATTTCAACATTGAAGTACATTTCACAGTGCGGTCATGGCTTATGTGAGTGGCAACTAACCTTGAGCGGGGGCGCCTTGAGTCTACTCAACGCTGAATCTATGGACTGCCCCCTTCCTGACTGTGCTATTCACACATCTTGAATCTGTCGCGTGCCCCCTTCCCAACTGCGCTTCTCAACGTTGATTCATTCATCGACCGCTTGCCGCCTTGCCAATCTGCGAAATCCAGTACCTTGAGCCGGTCCTATCAATGTCTGGATTCACCAACTGCCTCAAATAATTTTCGAAAAAAGTTGACTCGAAATCCCGTATCGGCGGTGTTATCTAACTGGACGGTTAAAAATCGACCCGACTCCGTTAAGGAAAACGAATTCAGAGCGTTAACTAAATAGAATCAAACTAATGGTGCTTACACATGAAGTGGCCCACAGAGGGGGAAAGTTATGCTGAAAGTACAGACAAGGAATTTTGGGAATGCGACTGTTCTTTGCCTGCAAGGTCAAATTGTGAATGGTGAAACTGAGATTCTCAGCCAGGCGTTCGACTCCCTTTCCGAGCCGAACGCAGTGATACTCGATTTGGCGGAGGTAACGATTATTGATGCTCACGGTTTGGGAGTGTTGTTGGAGCTACGTGCGCGGGCTCAGGCAAAAGGAGTGCGATTCAAACTCATGAACGTCCCCAGGCTGATAAATCACGTGCTTGCAATTTCGCATTTGGATTCTGTTTTCCAAATCACCTCTCGGGTCAAATACACTGGGTCAGTCTCTCCCCGTCGGCGTACTTCGGTCGCAGCCTGAACTCCCGCGCGTGATCAAAAGTAGGGGCGGCCCTCCGTGGCCGCCCTTTTTTTTGCGCGTGCAGTAGCTCAGCAATACAGAACCGGGAGCGATAACAACCGGATGCCACACTCCGCCAAGATTAGAAGCGACTCGCAAGATCGACGTACGTTGAGCGTAGCATCCGGTCGCTACCGAATGTCACACTCAGCTAACAGTAGAAGCGGCTCGCAAAGATTGAAGGATGTTGAGCGTAGCATCCGGTCGCTACCGGTCCCGGTTCTGTATTGAGTACTCTCAAGCGGATCCATCCGCTACCGCGGATGGTGCTGACCTCGCCTTAGCGGTGACCTGAGTCTGGATGGCTCTTTCGTAGGCTGTGGAAAGTTCCTTCTCGCTGGTGATAGAAATGTCTAGATCTCGCAACAGCCCGTCTCGTATGCCATACACCCAGCCATGCACGGTTAACTCCTGACCGCGTTCCCACGCATTCTCCACTATTGTTGTCCGGCTTACGTTCAAAACCTGCTCGATCACATTCAACTCACATAGTTTGTTCACGCGCTCGGTCTCGTCCGTGATCTTCGATAACAACGAGGCGTGATTGTGCACGATGTCCTGCACGTGTCGCAGCCAATTGTCTATGAGTCCAAGGTGATGATCATGCAGTGCGGCTTGCACGCCGCCACAACCGTGATGACCACAAACAATCACGTGCTCCACCTTCAACACCTCGACGGCGTACTGCAGCACTGACAAGCAATTGAAATCGGTATGGGTTACTACGTTCGCAACATTGCGATGAACGAAGAGTTCTCCTGCTTGAAGTCCCACGAGCTGAGTTGCAGGCACGCGACTGTCAGAGCAACCGATCCACAAGTAGCGTGGGATATGTTCCTCAGCGAGTGCATCAAAAAATCCCGGATCGCGCGTCTTAATACCTTCAGACCACGCCTTGTTGTTGGCAAGAAGTTCCGTCAACTTTCTCATGTTGTTCTATTCGTAACTCAGGGCCTCAACAGGGTCCTGGCGCGCGGCGCGGAGGGCAGGGTAGAGGGCGCCGATGCTGCCACCCAAAAGACCTACTAACAACGAGATGATTACCCAGCGTGGCTCGACTTCAACTGTGAGATTGGTCACGCGCATCACGGCGAAACGAGCGGCAAAAGTAAAGAGTACACCGACCGTGACACCGAGAACGCTCACAAGGATTGCCTCTTGTTCGATGACCCACGCGATCGCCGGCTTTGACATACCCAGGGCTTTCAAGATTCCGATCTGACGTGTCCGTTCGGTGACGGTTGTGTACATCGCAAGCAGAATGACCAGCATGCTTATGGCCGCCGCCACTCCAACCACCACCTTGATGAAGATATTCAGCGCCGGAACACCTGAAGCGTAAATCTCAGGTAGATCCCGGGTAAATATGATTTGATTCTCAGGGAATCGCTCCTGAATCCGAGCTGCCACCTCGTCCTGCTTGTCTGGATCAGTGGTTGACACAAGCATAGCTGAAGCTTTTTCTTCCGCGCCTTCCTGGTCTTGCATTGTGGAAAGAGGAATCTTAATTCGACCTCCGCCAGGTGGCTCGTAAACGCCGACAATCTTGAACGGCCTTTCAAAAATCTGCACAGTCGACCCAACCACGGCTCCTCTTTGCTGTTGCCACACAGGATCGATAATCGCTTCATCACCGGATTCAAGGTTGCGGCCCTCACGGATCTTTATTCCCGCCAGATTCGCGTATTCGTCGAATTCAATTCCGTCGATCAGCCTTGAACCAAAGCCAATGTCGCTGCGGTCTAGTGTTTGGCCCACCGCGGTAGCCGCCCGTACGCCGGGAATCTTTGCAATCTCGGCGGCTTGCGACACAGGGATCCGTGTCGGGGAAGAGCCTCCGAATCCCAGGCTGCCTGATGGACGGATCATGATCTCTGCGCCGATGTTTGCTTCTCGTCGCCCACGCTCGTGTAACACGCCATGCGCTAATCCGACTGTGAAAACAATCAGCAGCACTCCGACTGCTGTGCCCAGGATGCTGACCGCAGTACGAGCCGGTCGATGGGCGATATTTGAAAGTACAAGACTATCCATAATTCTCTGTAACCGAGGATTCCGATCGAGGATTTTGTCCCATGCTCGAGGGACCGCGCGCCACGTCAGTACTAATAAGCCGATTGATGTCCAGAAGACGATTGCTGCTTTGCGCACCAACGCCAATGCGAGACCGGTGGCTGCCGCAAAGCCGAGTCGATTCAGAATGAACTCGGTGCCGCCTTCATAGACTCCGATAGTGCCGGGGACAAACGAAAAAACGAAATTGATAACTTTGGTAAGCGACTCGATGATGTAAGCCTGAGCGATGTTTGGAGAATAATCCAGCATGCGAAGGGTGACAAAAACTTCCACGACGCTGGTCGCATGTGCCAGTAGGTTGCAGGCGATCATCCCAAAGAAAACGCCAGGGTGATGTTTATAAAAGTCGTGGACCTTAGATTCGATGTGATGGATGTGCTGACGGCGCTTAAGAATTACCTTAGGACTGAGTCGCAGCTCTGCCAGCCGATCCAGCGCCCACGTCAGCAGCATGATGCGACGCTTGGCTGCGAGTGCGACTGCGATAATTCCCAACGCGGCTACGACTGCGATACCCAGAAGTATGTAGTAGACCAGCGGCGGTAACTGATAGGTGATCAGCATGACGCACGCGCCGGTGAGGATGAAGAAAACAACGGACAGATTGTAAAGAAGATTGTCTACTACGAGCGCCGGCACGCCATAGGTGAGCGGAACCTTACGCCTCAGGAGCGCTACCTTTGTTGCCTCACCCAGTAATGGCCCAGTGAACGTTAGGAAGCTGATTGCTTCGCCGCCCAATCGCGCTGCGAACGCTTGAACAAAACTGACGCGACGATGTTCACGCGGTACAGCAAACCACATCGCGAACGTGCGGAAAACGTGTCGCAATCCGCTTATCGCGATGACGTAGAAAAATCCAAGACCGATGCGGAGAAGAGCATCGAAGATCGGTTGGACACCGACCCGATTAATTACGTAGATCAGCAGCCCTAAGCCGAGCAGAAATGCAAGTGCCTGTACCCAGAGGAAGGAACGTTGAGAACGGCTGGGACCACCAGACTCGGCATCGTCGACGAGCTCTTCAATCTCGTTTTCCTGCCAGACGTTAGCCAGCTCTTCTTGCGAAGTCGTCAAGGTGCAGCGGTCTCTCTCGTGATAGCTATCTTCGGACTCTCGGGCTTCTCAGGCACGATTTCTTTGATCACGCGCCCGGGAAAACTACGAAAGCCCTTGTCCCAAAGTACCGGAATTGGATTGCTATCATCGCGTAACTTTCCGGTTAATGCCAACACGGTCGGTACGAAACTTAAGCTGTCATAGGGCTCGGTAACTTCAAGGCCACGTGGAATGTTTGTCTTGTCGCCACCTGCAATCATGAACGTGGAATGAGTGGAGATACGGAAGAACGAGCCGTGATTACCTCCGGGATTAAACCCGCGCACGTCGAAGTTCCAATGGTTGTTAGCGACGAGTAATAGATCGGCCTCGATCAATTTACGTTGACGTGTGATAAGCCTGCGCAACAACTTCTCATCTTGTGAAATTCCCGGTTCGTCCAGCGATAATCTTGGCGCAGTATGCTGAGCGAGTTCCTCATATAGCCCGATCAATCCATTTGAATAGTTGGTGCGGTGCAGCGCGTGCAGCCACTCGAGGTCACTGTGCCATTGACTTAGCCAAGCCGCTCTAGCTTCCTGGCTGATCGCCAGATTCTTATCTTCAAAGATGCGTAACGGGAGATCGGGTTGCCATGGAACCAG